>DASUEB010000129.1:0-4101 GCA_036275295.1 Luteibaculaceae bacterium
AATCGCCATTGCAAAAGGTGGTTGGTCCCGAGGCTTGAACCAAAGGAGCCGCTGGTATAGCATTCACTACCACTTCAATTACATTACTGGTATCGCCGCAGGTACTAGAGCCCACCACTGCGCGGTAGTATCTGGTTTGATTTAATGTTCCTGTGGCGTAAACATCGGCATTCGGGGAAAGTAGATCAACATCGGCCCAAGCCCCACCAGCAATTGAGTCTTGTATTTGAACATTACCCACATAGCTCCTGTGGCGAATCAATGTCGATTCACCAACACAGATTTTGGGATCGTCGGCGTTTAAAATACCGCCAATAACCTCTGGAATAATTGAAATTACAATTGAATCCTTTGATGAACAACCGTTCTGATCAGTTACATCATAGTTGTATTTGAAATTGCCTGTAGAAGCCCCAGTAAAAACTGGATTCACGATGGTTGTAGATGATAATAAACTGGCGTTCAATCCAGTCCACAAGTGCGTAAAGGGCGCCGTTCCATTGCTTAGGTTACCGTCGAGTTGGAGCGTGTTGTTGGCGCAAACGAACGCGGTGTCAACATTGGGAAGTAGGTTAGCTATAGGGTCGCCATTCGGCGCAATGGTAAAACGAACGGTGTCGCAAGAAGGGGCGTCGCCATCTTGATTGAAAGGAACTACAATCCAAGCGTAGGTTTTGCCAGGTGTGAGACGACCAGCGGGGGTAAAGGTGGTGTCGGTTGTGCTGAACTCGTTCTGAAGGAAAACATCGGGATTGGTTTCTTTCAAGGTGAGCTTATAACCGTCGGCCCCATCCACAGCATTCCAAACTAGGTTAACCGTTTGACAGAGGTTCTGGGCGTCGGCCGCAGGACTGATGATATTGGCGCAGGTTGGGGGCATTAACGAAGGGTCAAAAATGACCACGGTGTAATCTTCCACCTCACCAAATGCTTGTACACCACAAGGGCGGGCATCATCGGTAAGACTGGATGTGGTTCTAACCCTTAGTCGGGTATTTCCCAGTACAGCGTCTTGAGGTACCAAAATTGGAAAGGTGGTGGTTGAATCGAGAATATTAGCCACACCCAAAAATCGTTCGCCTGAATCATCAAAGTCGCTGTCTTGATTCCAGTCGATCCACAATCCTGCTTTAGCATTGATGTAATCCGGCACTAACCGTTTAATGACCACTGTGTAGTTGCCTTCCAGATCCCAATTGACCCAGAGGTTTTGATCAGCTGTAAAATCGCCGTATCCGCTGTTACAATTCGAGAGATTGCTGACATCGTTACCGTTTGTAGTGGCTTGGAAATTGATGATGTGATCAAAATTGGGATTTTCCAAATCTGGACCGGGACAGGTGCCCCCTTGAGCTGCACAATAACCCGCGGGCGTGTTAACCGCTATGTGATAGTCTTCTACCTCGCCTACATCATCGGGGCCACAAGCTTCGATATTATTGAGCGCAAATCCGTATCTTATACGCATTCGGTAAATACCAGCTGGTGTGCCGTCGGGCGGAGTCAGTTGTGCCAAATAAACTCCTTCACCAGTGGCTGTTCCAATTGAGGTCCCCACTAACTGCGTTAATTCCTCAAAACTGAACAAGGTATCCCGATTCCAATCTACCCAAACGCGAGTGACATAACCGGCGTTACCAAAATTTCTTGTGTTCACGGTTAATAGATAAGTTGTACCCGTATCCAATCGGATGGGTCCCAGATTGGTGTAATCTGAATAACCCTGGTTTGAACATATACTCCTGTTATTGAGGTTACTTATTGATACATTGCTAATATATCGAAGCGCTGTATCGGCACTGTTTGTCACGGTATCGATCACAATGCAATCCTCGCCACGAGCTGTGCAATAAGCCGAACTTGGACCTCCGGTAGGCGCATCTAGAGATGGGGTAAATCGGTAAGCTTTAGGACCAGCGGGGGGTGGGTTGGCGGCGCTGCAATGTGCGTACTCCGCGTAATTGCCGGCTGCATTCTCAACAGCGATGGTGGCCTCTTGGCTGGATACTTGATTGTTTTTCAAGTGTACCTCAATCACGTTGGTACCTTCAAATAGTTTAACCTGAACATTAACCTGCTGGGCGAACTCAGGGGTCTGTGTAGCACAAGGGAGAAGATCGCCCGACATCACAAAATAATCCCAAACTACCACCAATACTCGATTTGGTGCCGCTCCGGTAACACGATAAGCCAACTTAGGGGTCCCTCCATCCAGGGGTGTACAGCTACCGTCTAAAAAGAGGTCATCCCAAAAAACCGCAATAAAGTTATCTGGGTTCAATGAATTCTGTTCTCCCGCTGGGTTGTACAACTGAGGAACCGGATTGCAGAGGTGCTCTCGGTTGAAGTCACTTTGATTGTAGTTGCGTCCAAAACTGATGTACCCGTTTATACCCACAAAGGCTGTGGTGTAGGTTGAATCGAAGTATCGGAATGGAAAGGGAAGGTTTAAGGCATATACCTCATCTTCTCCGGCCAGAGCAAGTACCTCCGTGGGAACCAACGGATTAAATTCTTCCCATTGGTAAGGAATGTTTGCGTCTAATACATAACTTCTATAATTCTGAGCTTGGCCAACACCAGCACAACAGAGCAGCAGAAAGCAGCTCATCCACCTGATTGTCTTCATACACTTTGAAATTTTTCTACAAATTACAACTAAATTGCGATTATTTTACGATAACGCCATTTAACAGGTGTTAACCACCTTGATACAATGACAGTTCCAGATGCTCTTCGAGGTGCAAATCGTCCAAATTTTTTGTTTCCAGCCGTTTCATGTACTGGACTTCTATGCAGATAAAACCAAATTCCTCTCTAACCCAGCCCCGAAGTTCGTAACATCCTGGGCCAGTAAAAGGATACAAACGGGCGTTGTGGGGAAAATGAACCGTATCGACCCAAACTCCGGCCTGATCCAACCAAGTTCCGAAGTACATGACCTGACCGTTAGCGGTTTTGGATGGCTTTCGGTTTACCAAGTACGCAACGATATCAACTTGCTGATTGATCTTAAAGGGCAAGTGACCGGCTAACATCGGGTTGGTTACTTGATTTTTGAGCAACTTAAAAGGGCTGATCAGCGGAAACCCCAGCAGCTCGAGCTCGTGGTAGGCTATTTCGAGTGGATGATCAGGTAGTTCGGGCAAGGTGTAGGTTTTGGCCGACACCTCAAACATGCGAAGGGTTCCTTTTGTTGGCTTGGTTTTATGGGCGATAAAATGAGCATCCCACAGCAATTGTTTTACACTCAAACCCGTAAACTGAAACGCTCCTACCCTGATCAACAGGATCAGTTGCTCGAGCGATAGAGGTACCCGACTCACAAAATCGCGCAAGCCTTTGAAAAGACCGCGATGGTGTCGTTCGGTCAGTATGGATTGAACCGAATCGCTTTCTATACCCGCAATGTTTGATAGCCCGATGTGGATGGTTGTCCCGCGAATAGAATTATTCCCATCGCTTTTATTCACACAGGGAGGCTTCAGCTCGGCACCACACATGACCGCTTCGTGCAAATAGAGTTCCTCTCGGTAAAATCCTCCGCCGTTATTGGTAGTAGCCACCATGTATTCAAGCGGATAATATGCTTTGAGGAAAAGCGCTTGGTAACTCTCAACCGCATAGCTAGCGGAGTGTCCTTTGGCAAAGGCAAAGTTGGCAAAGCTTTCGATTTGGTTCCAAATCTCACTCACTACCTGTTCAGAATATCCCTTTTGATAACAATTGCTGAGAAACTTGGCTTTCACCGAGGTAAACTCAGTGCGCTGCATGTACTTCCAGTTCATACCTCGCCGCAATACATCGGCCTCAGCCAAGGTCAATCCGCCGAAAAAATGCGCAACTTTTAATACGTCTTCTTGATAGACCATAACCCCGAAGGTTTCTTCGAGAATATCGTACAATTCGGGCAACCGATCTCTTGCTTGCTGGCGTCGGTTTACATCTTGAAAGCGCAAGATATATTCGCGCATCATACCGCTTTTGGCCACTCCCGGACGAATGATGGAGCTGGCGGCTACCAAACGCAAGTAATCGTGTGCCTTTAGCTTAGTAAGCAACATTCGCATGGCGGGCGATTCCACGTAAAAACAACCAATG
>DASUEB010000130.1:0-7290 GCA_036275295.1 Luteibaculaceae bacterium
TTTTTTTGCAAAAACCGGAGAGCCCAGCTTTGATTCCAACGCCTCACTGAAGAAAGACTTGTGTCCTCGAACTTGGTAGGATGAATATATTGGGTCACCTAACAGCCTTCAACACATTGCACTGTAAGCATCAAACAAAAAAATCAGAATGTTTCCCCAAGTGAAATAACCGGTTCAATTCTGCCCCACTCTTTATCCGAGAAACCTATACATCTCAACGCGCTGCTGAAACCCGTTCACCAAGAAAAAGCGCTCAAATACCGAAGGCATGCCGAGACCATTTTCTCTTGAGATAGGGTTGCGTATTGATCTTTAAGCCCATCGTGTATTGTTCCATTAAGTTTTCGTTAGGCCACCAAACGCTCCATTTTCTGGAATAGATCGTCTTTGGTAAAGGGTTTAGAAACATACTCGTTCATACCAAGCCCTATGCATTTATCTCGTTCACCCGCCATGGCATGCGCTGTCATGGCAATGATCGGAACGTCCATTTTCAAATCGTTTCTGATCACGCCTACGGCCGTATACCCATCCATGATGGGCATTTGCATATCCATAAGAACCAAGTCGAATCGGGCCTTTTTAAGCCACGCAACGGCCTCCTCGCCGTTTTCGGCCAATTCAACCAAACAGCCTGCTTGCTTTAACAGGGTCAGTGCAAGGCGTTGGTTAAGTTTGTTGTCTTCGACCAAAAGGATGCGTTTACCAGCGATATGATAATCCTTGGGTTGTTGACTTTCAGGCTCAGAATGATCCATCGAAGCATGACCATCTTCCGGGTACTTTTCGAATGTCAGTTTAAACGAAAATCGGGTGCCCTTGCCTTTCTCGCTGCTCACCTGAATGGAGCCATTCAGGGCCTCAATCAAACCTTTAACAATGCTTAAACCCAATCCTGTGCCCCCGTACAACCTATTGGTCTCCGTATTGGCCTGTGTAAATCGATCGAATACCCGATCCAACAGGTTGGTTTCAATTCCAATTCCGGTATCCTCCACTACAAATTCAAGGGTAACCTCCTCGTTTGTCTTGCTGACCACCCGGTAACCAAACGAGACACCTCCCTGTTCGGTGAATTTGAGGGCATTGCCCAATAAGTTGATCAAAATTTGACTCAACCTAACCTGATCGCCCCAAACCACTATGCGATCGTTGGGATCTAAGAGGGTATTTAACTTCAATCCCTTAGCCTTGGCCTTGGGTTCAAAAATTACCGCAATGTTTTTGCACACATCTTCTACGGATACCGGACTGCGCTCAAATACTATCTTGCCATTGTGAATTTTAGACAGATCGAGGATATCATTGACAATCGTCAGCAAGTTCTTGCCTGAGCTTTTGATGGCCTCTACGTATTCCAATTGAGTATCCGACAACCCCGATTTATCCAGCAAATCGGTAAATCCAATGATTGCATTCATCGGGGTTCTGATTTCATGACTCATATTGGCCATGAACTGGTCTTTAACACGCAGCGTCTCTTGCATCACCTTTTGCTGTTGACGCTCTCGCTCCAATCTCAATCGCTCGGTGATATCGACCATGGCGACCAGTAGTTTTTGACCGTCGTTGGTTTCAATGGGGCTAATTTGACATTCTACGGGAACTCGATTACCATATTTATGTCGGATAAACCGTTCTTGACCGGCTTCCTTTAGTCGCTTCTGGAGGATTTGGTAAAGGTTTGAACCATGGGATTCAGCACTGGAGAAGGGTGAATCCAACAGCAAATCGAAACGCTGCCGAAGCAGTTCTTTCTCATTGAACCCCAACACCTGTTGAGCGTGTCGATTGATCAGTTCTATTCGTCCCTTATCGTTGATTAAAAAAATCAAGTTGGGAACGGAGTCGACAATCATTTTGAAGCGATTGTCTTCCTGAGCCTTTCGGGAGGTGATATCGCGTAAGAAAATACTTGCCCCCGTAACTTGGTGTTCGAAATCGTAAATCGGCGTGTAGGTAACCCAAAAACTTCGGTTTCCCCGATTATGGATTTTTATGTCCACGTCATCGGCCGTAATCACCTGTCCTTGGAATACCTTCTGAAGCTTCTCTTTGAGGGCTTCTCGGTGCGTCGGATCTTCAACCAGGTCGTAGATCAACATGCCCTCCACCGCTCCTTTGGGAACTTCATAAAGGCGCTCTGCCGCGGCATTCCAATTGACAATATTGCCGTCGGTGGCGACACTAATGATGGCATCATCCGAATGTTCAATGATTGAAATCAAATGAGCAGAAAGACTCTCTTTGGCTTTTAGAGCGGTGATGTCCATGGCGGTTCCGCGGAACATAACCACTTCATCGTTTTGATTAACCGTTACGCGACCTCGGGCACTCAACCACTTCACTTCCCCGCTTGGCGTGACTATTCGATTCTCGATTTCATATGGCTGATGATTTTTGAAAGCCATCTGAAGAACATGGGAAAGTCGATCTCGATCGTGAGGGTGTATCCGCTCAAAATATCCCTCAAAAGAGGCCTTAAACGTTTTGGGATCCACTTCAAAAATCTGATACAGCTGCTCGCTCCAGTATAGGTGATTATTCAGTACATCCCATTGAAAATGCCCCAACGAGGCTATGTCGCAAGCAACTTTAAACTCGCTTCTGAGGTACTCCAATTCCTTTGACGCCTTGTCGATTTCATCCACTTTGTCGTTCAACGCCCGTGTGCGCTCCAAGATTCTATTCTCTAGGTTTTCGTTGTTTGACTCTAATTTTTTTCGGATGTAGTGATTTTGGTTGATCACGGCCGAAAGTGCATAGAAAGAAACAGCCAAAACCACGTTAAACATTTGTAACTCGAGTAGCCCACTCTGCAGGTCGGTTGTTGAGAAAGGGCCATGTCCGTCGATGGTGCCCAGAATAACAAGGATAACGGTTGTGAAAAGCAAAAACGACATTTCGAGCAGATTGAATCGAAATGCCGCCCACATCAGAAAAGGCAAAATCAGGTATGCTTTAACGGGTTGCCCCGTCCAATTGTCTGTGAAAAAAACATAGGCCGTTATCCCGGTAACCATGATGGCATTCAGGACAAATTCTGGCGATTTAAAACTGCGACTTACCTGTTTTTTGTTGGCAAACAAAACAAGCAGTGGAGCCACCAGCACCACGCCGCTGTAGTCGCCAAAAAACCAAATTCGAAAAACTTTGGCAGCATTCTCAAGGGTGATGAGTTCATTTGACCACAAGGTACCCACGCCCATAACCGCACTCACCATAACAGCCAAAAGCATTAAGGCGGCGTAATAGAATACATCGCGGTGATCTAAGGGCCCGGATTTTCTGAGCAAGGTTCGCTTCATGAGCGCGCTGCCCACAAAAGCCTCGCCGGTATTGCCCAGTCCGATAAGAAAAGACATCGATACCATTTGCCACGACTCGGCGGTTTGGTTCAAATTAAAAACCTGCCAATTGGCGAGAAAAGCGCCTATAAATATGCCCGGCAGGATAGAATTACCCCACAGTACCGTCAATGCGACCGCTAGACCAGAAGGGATCCAAATGAGGGTGGCATTGCTGTTCTCAAAACTCAAGGCCAAACCCAGTCGCGCGCAGGCCCAATAGGCAGCGGCCGAAAGCAGGATAATAGATATTTGCTTGAGATAACGAGGCATTTTGATTGGGGAATCCTTTCAAATTTACCTCATCTGCTCAGCAGGTTGATGGAGAATCGACCAACGACCAAATCCTTCGTTGGTCGAGCTGATTTTACCTATTTATGTTGGTTCCCTTGGGGTATTTAACCGAATAAAGGAACTCCCACTCTTTCGATTCGCCGGGTTGAAGGGTTATTTGCCACAACACCTTGCCGGTTTCAGGAGTAAGTGTCCCACCACTCAAATTTTCTGGCTCAACCACTATATCTGCATTTCGGCTTAGGGGTATTTGATCCTCGAGTCTTAGGGTGATGGCTTTAGAGCGATTATTTTTAACCGCAAACTTGTATTTGAAGCTCTTTTTATTCCCCCCAATCAGTCCGGCATCTTTGCTGAATTGGTTGAGATCGGTGCGTTTGACCAAAATGCCACTTTCGGTTCCCATCGACAATTCAAGGGGTCCGTTAGCACTGGGATCAACCATTGACTTGCCAACAAAGTTGTTGTTGTGATACACATTCACTTCGCCAGGCAATGCCGCTTTGGCCTGTCCCTCTTTGATATTGGCGATGAGGTGAACTTCGCGCTGCAGCTTCGGCACAACAGCATAAACGTAATCGGCAGCCAAGTCCGCCCGCTCTATTTCAACTGACGTGGGCCGCTGCAGACTTGGAATGGTATACGGGGTACTGATATCGAAATAAACCCCAACCAAACCCTCGGAAATCATTACATCTGGCCCGGATAACATTACTTCATCAACGGTTTGTGATTCGCTGGCATAAGCCATTTCAGCCGAGGATTTCATTTTTAGCATAACGGGCTTCAATGGACGGTTATAATCGACATATTCCGGGAATAAGGTAGGCTGCCCCATCGAATTGGACGGATTTCCCGACGACAAACTCAACTGCACTTCTCTCCATTCTACCCCCGTATTCTGAAAAACATTGGCTTTGGTGATCCAGGTAAGCGACGATTGCCCTTCGGTTGACCGCGCCTCGTAACTGGGTGCCCAGCCTGCGTTGGAAGTGAGGTAATTCAAGGACAGCGTGACATTAGAGGCTTGTTTGGCAAAAAGGGTAAGCTCCACTTCTGATCGGCGGTCCATTAAACCATTTGACACTTCGTTGTAAATGGCTTTCAGCCTGTTTACCTCCTCTTCAAATTTTTTCTCTTCCTCATTTATCTCGAGGATTTTCACCTCAATTTCTTTGAGTCGGGTTCGATATAGGTTGGCTACATCAATTAAGTCATCAGGAGTTAATTTAGAGTCACCGCCGATAACCGTTTTATTTTTGAGCAGCAAGTCCTTCTCCTCTGTATAAACCGCTTTGTACGACTTTCTGATTTGCAAATTAAACTCGGCATCTTTGAGTTGCCCTTTTAGCTTCTTGATATTCTCCGGCAGATCATTTTCATCGACAAAAACCGGTTTGATATTCACTCCTGTAACGGTTACTTCCTGATCGCTGCCCACTCTGACGCTACCTGGATCGATAAAAGGGGTGATATTTCTAAATACGACGTTATTAACACCGGGTTTGAGACCCACGGTTCCTTTGTGGGTGAGTTCGGCAGTATTTTGAAATACAGTGGCCTTCTTAATGGAGTGATTAACCAGGAGAGCATCTTGAGCTTGTGAGGTAACGGCCAGCAAAAGAACGGAGAACGCAATCAGACCCTTCATGATGGTAGAATTTGGTTTTTATTTTTCATATCAGCCGAGCGGATGGAATATCAGAACGTTGAATGACTTTGTTTAGCACAAAGAAGCAAAAATTATGCCGTTCTGAAGATATACTTGTGTTAATCTAAATGGGCTTTCTATTTTTGTTGCATGGAAGAGAAGCCTTTGATATTGGTCACCAACGACGACAGCTACCGGGCTCCGGGTATCAGGGCGCTCATAGAGGCGGTAAAACCCTTTGGCGAAGTAGTGGTTGTTGCACCCGACAAACCGCAGTCGGGAATGGGGCACGCCATCACAGTTGGAAATATCCTTCGACTGAGCAAAATTGACGCCTTTGAGGGCATCGAAGCTTATGCCTGCACGGGCACCCCTGTTGACTGCGTGAAATTGGCCATTACCGATGTATTGAAGCGCAGGCCAGCTTTATTGGTGTCTGGAATCAATCACGGTGCCAATCACTCCATCAATGTTTTGTACAGCGGAACAATGTCGGCAGCGGTGGAAGGTGCCATGGAGGGTATACCGAGCATTGGTTTTAGCTTATGTGCGTTTGAGTGGGAGGCTTCTATGGAAGAAGCCATCACCTATGCCCGCAAAATAGTAGCCGCAGCACTTCGCGGAGAATTTCCACCCAAATTGTGCTTAAACGTAAACTTCCCCAAGAGCAGCCATGTTCCTTACGCGGGAATAAAAATATGCCGGCAGGCTGAAGCCTATTGGGCAGATAGTTACGAGAAACGCCAAGACCCTATGGGTGGTCACTATTACTGGCTAACGGGCATGTTCGAAGGGCGCGACAAAGGCACCGACACCGATGTGTGGGCCATTGAAAACAATTATGTTTCGGTAGTTCCAGTGCAGTTTGACATGACTGCACACCATGCTATTGCTCACCTGAACACCTGGCAGTATGATTAAGTTAGGTGCGGCTATCAACAAGCAATCCATTGGGTTGGTGGCTGGACTGATTGGCCCTTGGATTGGTTTTGTAATCTACGGTAACTACTACGCGCACAAATACCTCAAGTCGTTCCATTATTTTGTAACCGAGGCTTTCATTGGCACCAAGGCCTATCAGTCGCCTATTGCTACCTTGAGTTTGTTGTTCAACTTATTGCTATTTCTATTGGTGTTGCGCTTTGATTGGGAGCGCTGTGCAAAAGGCATTTTAATTGGCACTTTTGTGTATGTGCCCATCATTGTTTTTCTTTTTCTTTACTGATGGCTTCAGGCGAATGGTTTATTGAGTGGTTCAACAGTCCCTATTACCACCTTTTGTATCAAAAGAGGGATGCCAAAGAAGCGCGAGACTTCCTGAAAAATTTGGGTAAAAACCTCTCTTTCAAAGAGGGAGATAAGATATTAGACCTAGCCTGCGGCAGAGGGCGTCACAGCATCTACCTCAACGAAAAGGGTTATCGAGTTACGGGATTGGATTTGTCGGAGGCGAATATTGCGGAGGCCAGTACCCATTCAAACGAGAATTTGCGTTTTGCCGTGCACGATATGCGGGAAGTATATCCCGATCGATTTCGATTTATTCTCAACTTGTTTACCAGCTTTGGTTATTTCAATCACCAGGAGGACAATTTAAAAGTGCTGCGCTCGTGTAAAAAAATGTTGCAGTGGGACGGAACACTGGTAATTGATTTCCTGAATACAAGCCCGGTGCTTCGCAAACTTCCAATGGATGAGTCGCTTACCATTGAGGGAATCCATTTCAGCATTCAAAAGCGATTGGAAGACGGGAGTATTGTAAAGGACATTCGTTTTGACGACATGGGTAAATCCTTTCATTTTCAGGAGCGTGTTCAAGCCCTTGAGCGATCTGACTTCGAACGCATGTTGGGATTGACGGGATTTGAATTAAAATATGTCTTCGGAGATTACAATTTGAGTACTTTCGATCCGAGCAGTTCACCCCGATTGATTTTAGTAGCTAAAAGCGTATTGCCCTGATCATGATAGCACCCATTGTTTTACTCATTGTTCCCC
>DASUEB010000131.1:0-33510 GCA_036275295.1 Luteibaculaceae bacterium
CCCACCAGCGCAGATGGTACTGGACAACAATCCGGGAGAGTATGTCGTCGCCACTTTTTATAATCAAACCCTGATACCTAACCGTGTCAGGGTTTTTTTATGGTCTAAACTTGTTATTCCCTTTTATTCGCACAACAATCCCGTGCGAACGCGGGTCGCTGCTTTTGACAATAAAACGCTGATACTTCACCGTATCAGGGTTTTTTATACCCTTTTCTAAACCTCCCTGAATGCAAGATCCGTAGTATATCCCTTGGCCGGATGAAAAAAGGAATGTCCGATTTTTCTCATCTATTTCATACTTGCATCTGTTTCTCTGCGGGTTTTCTGGCCATACCGAGATCTGTATGTATACGTTTATAATCGTTTCTTTTTTGTACAATTCCCGTTGACAAGGGTTCCATTTTGTATCTTCCCAAAAAAGAACGATATGTTAACCACTACCACATCCACAATTGAAGGACATTCTATTGATCAGTACATTGGCGTTATCACCGCTGAAACCATCATCGGAGCCAATTTTATCCGCGATATCATGGCTTCCTTTTCTGATTTTTTCGGTGGGCGCTCGGGTGCGTACGAGGAGGCTTTGCAAAAGGCGCGAAACATGGCTTTGGAAGAGCTCATTGATAAGGCCAACAGATTGCAAGCTAACGGTGTAATCGGAATCGATTTTGATTACGAAACCGTGGGAAGAGGGATGCTTATGGTTTGTGTAAGCGGTACGGCGGTAAAACTGCGCAGTTAATTATTGGTTCTCATTCTCCAGGTTGAATTCTGCCGTTTATAAAACCCGACTGTGATCCTCTGTTTCCGGTCTTCTAATAAAGTGGACCGGGTGTGGTAGTTTTCCATTTTCAGTACCCGTTTACCTAGTTGATACTAATTGGGATTCATTGCACCGCGGCTAATTATTGGAACGAAGGGAGTATTGCGCGCACTCCGGTCGTTGTGAGCAAATTTCCTCGTCTTACGTTTTCTGTTTTTTCTTTTTAGCGGCCGGGAAAAGCACATTATTGAGTATTAATCGGTATCCCGGTGAGTTGGGATGCAGATTGAGATCGGTTGGTGGGTCGCCTACCTTGTGTTGGTAGTCCTCAGGATCATGTCCGCCGTAAAAAGTCCATTGGCCTAAACCAAAGGTTCCGTGGATGTATTTGGCAACCCCGATAGCTTTCGTCTCTCCCATGATCAGAACCTCTGATTTGATAAAATCGGTATTAAACGAGGTGCTTTGACCCATAAAACCTTTGACCACACGCTGGTGGTTTTGAGTCAACATGGTGGGAACCACATCGTATTTAGCTGAGAAATCGAAAAGGGTGAAAAAGTCATTGATCTGAGTTAACCGCGCGTGTTTTTCCGTTCCGTCAATATCACTGAATTCGTAAATGATGGGATTGGGTTCAAGGTGAAAGTTTTTAAACGCGAAGGTTTGACTGAAGTTCAATTTGCGCTGTGCATTGGGATCAGCGGGATCGCCGTCGAACATAGATTCGCATATATCCACTCCCTCGGCCGCTAAGGCAATGTCATAGCTATCGGTCCCCGAACACATGGTAAACAGAAATCCACCACCTGCGGTGTACTGTTTAATGCGCTGGGCCACGGCACTTTTTAGTTGTGAGACTTTGGTAAAACCGTATTTATTGGCAACTTCGGTATTGGATCGGACTTCATCTTGGTACCAGGCGGCATTGCGATATTGGGCATAAAAGCGGCCAAATTGCCCGGTAAAATCCTCGTGATGTAGGTGTAACCAGTCGTACGTGGGCAACAGACCATCCATGATTTCACTGTCGTAGATGACCTCGTAAGGAATCTCAGCGTAGGTGAGAACTAAGGTAACCGCATCGTCCCAAGGTTGTTTCGTTTTTGGTGAGTAAACTGCTATTTTGGGCACTTTTTCCAATTTAACCACCTCCATATTCACACCTGGGTCGGCAATTTCTTGGTATATGCGCTGGGCCTCTACGTCGGCAATCACCACAAAAGTCACACCTCTGATCTTGCATTCCGATTGAACGTCGGGTAGGTCTGGGAGCAGGAAACTACCGCCGCGGTAATTCAACAGCCATTCTATTTCTACTCCCCCTTGGAGCGCCCAGTAGGCAATTCCATACGACTTTAGGTGATTCGACTGATTTTCGTCCATTGGCAACAATATTTTGTTTGCCTGTAAGGACAGGGATAAGAGTACCAGCGTGCAAAAGAGACCAAACCTCATAACCAATATTAACGGTGAAACCATGTAAAATGTTGTAGGTTAGAAAGGGGGATCCTCACTGTCTAATCCGAAAGAATCGACCTCATCGTTCATTCGAGAACCTTTGGTAACGGTTTGTTGTCCAAATCCGCTGTCGAAATTGGAGTTGGGACTCATTTGGAAAGAGGGCGTTTGGTCGAATTGATATCCCCCTTGGTCCAGGTTGGTAAATTTGGTTAGTTCGCCGATGAAGCGCAGGGATATGGTTTCAAGCGAACCATTCCGGTGTTTGGCTATAATTACTTGGCCGACGCCCCGAGTAGGGTTGTTGTTTTCGTCGTGGTGTATATCGTAGTATTCGGGTCGGTACAGGAAGGTTACCATATCCGCATCCTGTTCGATCGAACCCGATTCGCGCAAATCAGACAACACGGGTTTTTTATCGCCTCCGCGCGTCTCAACGGCACGGCTTAGCTGGGAAAGCGCAATGATGGGGACATTTAATTCCTTGGCAATGATTTTTAGCGAGCGTGAAATGGCCGAGATTTCCTGCACTCGATTACCGCCATCGGAATTACCGGCAGTCATAAGTTGCAGGTAATCGATGACGATCATTCTCACGCCGTGTTGTGAGACCAAACGACGCGACTTTGCCCGCAGTTCAAAAATGGATAAAGCCGGGGTGTCGTCAATGAACAAAGGTGCTTCAGAGAGGGCTCCGATGCGAGCGTGTAGTTGCTGGTATTCCTGTTCCGACAGGTGACCTTTTCTCAATTTTTCTGAGCTGATGGCCGTCTCGCTGCTGATTAAACGATTAACGAGCTGCACAGAGGACATCTCTAACGAGAAGATGGCTACGGGAATTTTGAAATCGACGGCTATGTTTCGCGCCATCGACAATACAAAAGCGGTTTTACCCATGGCGGGACGAGCAGCAACGATAATCAAGTCGGAAGGTTGCCATCCGGATGTTACGCGGTCGAGGTCAGTAAATCCGCTGGGAACACCGCTAATACCGTCTTTGTTTTTCTTGGCGTTTTCAATTTCGGTTATGGCCTTCTGCAACAGCGAATCCATTCGCTCGTATTCTTTTTTGATGTTGCCTTCAGATACCTGAAAAATCTCTTTTTCGGCGTAGTCCAGCAGGTCGAAAACGTCGGTCGTGTCTTCGTATGCTTTGCGAATGGTATTGGAGGAAATGCGTATTAATTCGCGCTGTATGTATTTTTGGACGATGATACGAGCGTGAAACGTAATATTAGCGGCAGAGGCAACGCGAGCGGTAAGCTGCGAAATGTAGTACGGCCCCCCAACAAAGTCGAGCTGCCCCATCAATTTTAATTCCTGGGTAACCGTGAGGATGTCGATGGGTTGTGACTTTTCCTCGAGGTTGCTAATGGCAGCAAAGATCTGCTGGTGCGACTCGCGATAAAAACACTCGGCTTTAAGAAAATCGGCTACGTCGCTAAGGGCGTTTTTCTCGAGCATCAAGGCACCCAAAACCGCTTCCTCGAGATCTGTTGCCTGCGGGGGTATTTTTCCGGCTTCGATGTATGGTGTTTTGTCGGTAATTTTCTTAATTTGTCGGGAATCCCTGACGTTCGTCCTCTTTTCGTCCATATCTACAAAGGTAGCCAGCAAAGAGGGAGTTCAGACGGTTGTGCGTGTAAAAAGTTATTGAAATATGTTTTCAACAATTGTTCATAAGATAAGGGTCTTATCGTGTGTATTAGGTTGTGTATTCTTGATGGTTTCCTGTAAAGAGGAGCCCAATTTGCCGCCCGTAATTACATCTGTCGAACTGGAAAATAGTATCCTCGAACGCGGTGATACCCTTCGTGTGCGTATTAGGGTTCAAGATGATTTTGGACTTGATAATGTTTTGCTTTCGGTGATGCGCAATCCCGATCCGGGGAATAATTTCTCGTCTGTAATCCACAGTGTTCGCAAAATTTTGAACTTCGAGAAAGAGGCCACCATTGATATAGAGCTTATCTTGAGCAACTCTTCGTACACGGGATCTTTTTATTTGGATGTGAAAGCATTCGACCGAGAGGCCGTAAGTTCAAAGTTAATTGCAATCGATTTAAGTGGTAGCGGTGTGACTCCCCGTGCTTTTCTCATCCTGGATGATGTCAACCGAGTACATTACTATCGATTGGCGCCTGATGGAAGCCCAACAGGTGTTAACACCACGTATACGCTACCCTTTCCCAATTGTCAGTTCCTTGGAAGTTCTGATCGGCCCGCTCGAAGCCTTTTTATCAGTGAAAATCGAAAGATTTTTGCTCTTGTGGATAGTACGGGGGAATTGCTGTGGACGCGGGACATTGAGTCTGGAAATGGCCAAATGACTGCATTTGATGGGTATACCCCAGCCACCTTACGGGCCTTCATAGCCACCGATCGCTCTCGTATATTTGCCATAGACCTCAACGGGCAAATAGAGGTAAAATTCACTAATTTACCTCAAAGTTTGAGGGTTTTGCGAATGTATCGAGATCAGGCTTTCTACGGCAGAGATGCCACGGGTGAAAGGCGTTTAGTGACTGCAGAGTTCGGAACGGTGATGGTAAGTACCCAAGCCGACTCTATGATTACCCTTGGTGGGTTTGGGGGCTATGTCTGTGCTTTGGTTGCGCAGCAAAACAGAAGATTTCTCGACATGTGGTATTGGGGACAATATGATGCCGCTACTCGCAACGAATTGCAGGCATCTTACAATTCCTTATTTGAATACTTGGGAGGTTTTTTGGTTCAAAATGCCAATCGCATTGACTTCCTATCCCCAGTCAGTCCGCTGAAATCCCAATCTGCTCAGCAAATTCTGTTGGATACCGACGATGAGTATTTGTTGTTTGAAGACCGGATAACGGGTTTTTTCAATGGTTTAACGCCCATTGTTAACCTACCGTTTAAGGCTAAATCTATGGCCTACCTCACTGACTACTGACCTGTTTTGTGCTGGTTATTTGGTAGCCTCCCGCAGAAAAATTTGTCTCTGAGCAGTTCATTTTTTTGTCGAGCGAAGATGTACTCCATCTAAATCCATCGATGGTAGGGATAAAACAAAAATGTGCTGAACCGCTTCAAATTCTTTCGAAAGCGGCGTGATTTTATACTGATTCGCGCATTTTGCCTGGTTTTGTAAATCTATTTCTGTACCCATTTACGCTAGGAGGTCTCTACCCTTTTCTCATGCACTTGCCCTCTAGAAGCGGTCCTCGTAGGAGGACTGCATGCAGTTCTTAAAACAAAAACCCTTTTATCGCTGCGACAAAAGGGTTTTTATTTGAGGATTTATGAGAAGGTTTTAGGGTTCAGGATGAATGCATTATTCGTTCCAAACCCCCATGCCGATGAACTTCTCGAGTCGCTCTTGGATGCGCTCTTCGGCATCGACCGACTCCAATTTTTTGATGTGTTTTTTAATTTCTTTTTTAACGATTTTGAACGTTTCATCATGGTGTTGATGTGCTCCGCCCAGAGGTTCTTTGATTACCCCGTCGATGAGTTTGTTTTTAAACATGTCGGTAGAGGTAAGTTTCAGTGCTTCAGCCGCTCTCTCTTTGAAATCCCAGCTGCGCCAAAGGATAGACGAACAGCTTTCTGGTGAAATCACTGAATACCATGTGTTTTCAAGCATCAAAACCTTATCACCCAGCCCAATGCCCAATGCTCCTCCAGAGGCACCTTCACCAATGATGATGCAAATTACCGGTACTTTAAGTTTGAGCATTTCCATCAGGTTGCGGGCAATGGCTTCGCCTTGACCTCTTTCTTCTGCTTCCAAACCCGGATAAGCCCCCGGTGTGTCGATGAGGGTCACAATGGGTTTGTTGAATTTTTCAGCTAATTTCATCAATCGCAAGGCTTTGCGATAACCTTCGGGGTTAGCCATACCAAAATTTCTATACTGACGCATTTTGGTGTTGATTCCCTTTTGATGCCCGATAAACATCACTGATTTTCCATCAACCAAACCAAATCCACCCACAATAGCCTTGTCGTCGCGAACGTTGCGATCACCGTGCAATTCTATCCATGTATTGTCGGTTATTGCATTGATGTATGCGAGAGAATACGGACGATCAGGATGGCGTGATAGCTGAACGCGCTGCCATGCCGAGAGATTGCCGTAAATTTCCTTTTGCGTTTCCTCCAACTTTTTCTCCAGAGCCAACAGGGTATCGCTTACGTCGATGTTGTTCGACTCGCCGATTTCTTTGGCTTTCTCTATTTGCTTGATTATTTCTCCAATAGGTGTTTCAAAATCGAGTAGGGTAGCCATCCGTGGGATATTAAATTAGCCGCGCAAGATACAAAAACTGACAAATACCTACTTTTAGGGCTCATTTCAATGTCATTTCCCATGGTTCTTTTCCCCAATGCTAAGATTAACATTGGTTTACATATAGTTGAGAAGCGATCTGACGGCTACCACAACATCGAAAGTATATTCTATCCGATAGGTATTGCCGATGCATTGGAGGTGGGTAGGACCCATAAAAAGGACCCTTACATTGAGCTTCATGGACAAGCTATAGAAGGTGATCCAAACGACAATCTAGTTATGCGTGCCTGGCAGTTGATGCACAGGGAATTTGGCATTGATCCTGTGGTGTTTCACCTGATAAAACGCATTCCCAGCGGGGGAGGAATAGGAGGGGGCTCGGCTGATGGCGCTTTCGCTTTGAAATTGCTCAACGATTTTTTTGCCCTTGAACTAAATCATGAAACTCTTCGCGCATTGGCGCTGGAATTGGGAAGCGATTGTCCTTTTTTCATCGACAACCAACCTGCATGGGTGAGCGGTAGAGGCGAGTTCATTACCCCCATACCAAATTTTCTCCAAGGAGTTTATGCAGTGTTGTTGTACGGCGGAGTTCACATCAGTACTGCCGAAGCATACCGTGGAATCACTCCCAAGAGACCGGATATTTCGCTGGTTGGGTCAAAACTTTTCGACCGAAGTCTCCTGCCTCATTTGCGCAACGATTTTGAGTTGCCTGTCTTCCAGAAATTTCCTGTTATGGCAAAGTTTAAACAGGATCTGCTCGATTCGGGGGCTTTTTATGCATCCTTAAGCGGCACGGGAAGTTGTATATACGGATTGTTTGAGTCGAAGCCCACACAGCGCATGGGAGCAGCTGATTGCGCGATTTGGGAGGGCTATCTGCCGTAATAGAAAAGATATTTCAAGCCCGGCCAAGGGCGAAAATCTCAGCTGCAGATCAAATTATTTTGGCGCTCTGTTGTAAATTAAAGCAGTGAGTGCAGCGAAGATGAAATTGGGTATCCAAACGGCAAGCAGTGGATCGAATCCTGTTTTGGTTGCGGCCACTACGTTTACCCGCATGGCAAAAATGTAAAGAAGGGCCAATCCTATGCCTGAGGCGAGGTGCATCCCCACGCCGCCTCTCACTTTTCGCGAAGCTATAGATGCCCCCAAGAGGGTGAGGAGGAAGGTAGCTAAGGGCAGTGAGGTACGCTGATGAAACTCCACTTCGTATTCGGCTACTTTGTCGGAGCTTCTCTTTCGCTCTCGTTCAATGAATCGATACAGGTCAATGGAATTCAACTCTGTGGCGACTTCTGTTTTGTTGTTAAATTCGCCAATGGTAAAGGTCAAGGTTGTATCCTTGTAGATACCCCGTTCGATTCGGTCAGTTGGTTCATTGAGGTATCGTTCGTAATAGTTGTGAATGGTCCACTTCTTTCTGTTCTCGTTATAATTGGCTCGATCGGACATCAGTTTATACACCAATCGACCATCTTTCCACTGCTCCAAGGAAAATTTGAAAACAATAAAGTCGCGTTCTGAGACGGCTTCGGCGTAAACGATGTGGCCGGGTTGATACTCGCGTCTTATGTTGTTTAGCTGACTGCTATTTCGGGTTTTGATGTAGGTAAAAATGAATTCATTGAGGTATTTGCTCGATACAGGCACCACAAAGTGATTGAATATCAAAGAGATTGCTGTGAGGATGGCAGCTCCAATCATGAAGGGGCGCAACATGCGCTTGTAGCTCATTCCGGAGCTCAGAATGGCAACGATTTCGGTGAGTCCCGCCATTCGACTGGTGAATAAGATGACAGCCAGAAAGACCAGCAACGAACTGAACAGGTTGCTATAAAACACCACGAAATTGAGGTAGTAATTGAAAACTATTTTTCGAAGGGGGGCGTCCGACTCGATGAAATCGTCGATTTTCTCAGAGATATCAAAAATGACCGAAATGGCCATCAACAAGGCTAGGATAAAGAAAAAGGTGCCGAGAAATTTGCGCAGTATATACCGATCAAGTATGCTCATGGCTTAAAGTCGATTTCCCAATTTTTTAACCATGATATTTTTCCATTCGGCAAAGGTATTGGCTAATATATGCTCTCTGGCCGTGTTAACCAACCATAGGTAAAAAGCCAAGTTGTGAATACTGGCGATTTGTGCACCCAACATTTCGCCTGCGATCATTAGGTGCCTCAAATAAGCTTTTGAGTAAAAATGATCTACTGCAGCGGTACCGTTTGCATCTAAAGGACTAAAATCGGTTTCCCACTTTTTATTTCTGATGTTTATGATCCCCTCAGAGGTAAACAACATGCCGTTGCGGGCATTGCGGGTTGGCATAACACAATCGAACATATCAATGCCCAAGGCAATGTTCTCTAAAATATTTACGGGTGTCCCAACGCCCATGAGGTAGCGGGGTTTATCCAGAGGTAGAATTTGGCAAACCACATCGGTCATGGCATACATTTCCTCTGCGGGCTCGCCAACCGAAAGTCCGCCAATGGCGTTGCCTTCACGGTCTTTGGAGGCGATGTATTCGGCAGATTGGGCTCGTAAATCGGGATATACACTTCCCTGAACGATGGGGAAAAGAGTCTGGTTGTAGCCGTACAGGGCCTCTGTTTGATCAAAACGATCGCAACACCTTTCCAACCATCGATGGGTCATGGCCATTGATTTCTTGGCGTAGGTATAATCGCAGGGATAGGGCGTACATTCATCGAAAGCCATGATGATATCGGCACCAATAACTCGCTGAATATCCATGACATTTTCGGGAGTGAACAGATGTGATGAGCCGTCGATATGCGATTTAAAGGTGGCGCCCTCTTCTTTTATTTTTCTATTTGCGCTGAGCGAGTATACTTGATAACCACCTGAATCGGTTAAAATGGGTTTATCCCAACCATTGAAGGCGTGTAACCCGCCGGCTTGACGCAGTACTTCGAGACCGGGTCTCAGATACAAATGGTAGGTATTACCGAGGATAATTTGCGCTTTGATTTGCTCTTTAAGGTCTGCTTGCGTAACTGCCTTAACGGCCCCAGCGGTACCCACCGGCATAAAAATGGGTGTTTGAATGATTCCGTGGTCAGTTTCGATGATTCCCGCTCTGGCTTTGCTGCCCGAGTCGGTGTTTTGCAGGGTAAATTTCATGGGCGCACCAGCGTGGTTGGCTGGCAAAGATACGTTTCTCGCGTTCATTTTAAACAGCTCGAACTCTGGCCCAGAAATAGCTTGGTGCGAAAAAGAGAGGTAAATGGCAGAAGTACCGTTTACCCATTGATTGGCGATTCAATTGCTCGCGTAGACGATTTGTTTGAATCAGGCTTTTTACCCAGCCAAAGCAACACTATCATTCTGGAAAGAATCAAGTGGCGGGCTCGAAAGGGTTGGTATTGTTAAACAATAGGGTTTTGGTAAGTTGCTGCCTTCCTTCGCAGTGGAAAACAAATGACATCGACAGGGGATGGAGTGCTAACAAATGTTATTTTTGCCGCCGTAGACTTAATCGCAGACCTAGGTGTTACCCATTCCCACGATTGCTCTGGTCGTTCTGACCGTTTGTTTTATCATCTTTTTCGTGTACTGTATTTACTTCTACAGTAGGCTGGCATTCTTAAAAATTGCCGACGATGAAGTACCGGCCTCTCAAAAAGTTCCCGTCACAGTGATCATTTGCGCGAAAAATGAAGACGAGAATCTCATCAAAAATTTACCCAAGATCTTTGAGCAAGATTACCCTACTTTTCAGGTAATTGTGGTAAACGACGGTTCTTGGGACGATACCAAAGAAATACTCGAAGCCTTTCAAAAGCGATACAGCAACCTGCATATCATCAACATTGAAGAGAATGACCATCTCAGGATGGGCAAGAAACTGGCTTTAACATTGGGTATAAAAGGCGCTAAATACGATCATGTTCTGGTAACGGATGCCGATTGCGAGCCTGTTTCGAACAACTGGATCAATCGAATGGCCACGCCTTTTGCCAGGGGTTATTCGCTGGTATTGGGGCATAGCCCAGTTAAGAAAGAAGCTGGTTTTTTAAACCTTTTGATTCGTTTTGACAACTTAAGTACGGCCATTAATTACCACAGTTTTTCGCTGGCCAAAGTGACCTACATGGGTGTTGGACGAAATATGGCCTATGCCAAAAAATTATTTTTCGATGTAGGCGGTTTTAAGAAACACTACAGCATAGTATCGGGCGACGATGATCTTTTTGTCAATGAGATTGCCTCCAAGGCGCGCACGGTGTCGGTGCTCAATCCAGACTCTATTACTGAAACGGTTGGCAAGCCCACGTTTAAACTTTGGTTTAGACAAAAACAAAGGCACTACACTACGGTTAAATATTACAAGGGTGGACATCGCACTCTTTTGGCCATCCCACACATTGCGGCCGTAATTTTCTACGTAGCCGCCTTGTTTTTGCTATTCTTTCCCGGCTTTCAACTCACTTCAGCTTCGATGGTATTGGGTCGTTGGTTGATTCAGATTTTCTTCAATTACCGATGTGCTGTTAAACTTGGCCATAAAGATGTAGCCTTGCTTAGCCCGTTCTTAGAAGTTGTACTTTTGGTTTTAAATCCAATTATTTACTTTGCACAGTTGTACAACCGTCAACCGGGATGGCGTTAAATTCGCAAGATAGCAGCGGCAAAAGCGACTGGGATTTGATCCAAAGCGCCGGGACCGATCGCAATGAGCGGGCCTTTGCTATTCTGTTCGACCGCCATCGCAACACCGTGTTTCACACCATTTATCAAATGGTAAAAAACACGGAATTGGCAGAGGACCTGATGATGGAAACGTTTGCTAAAGCTTTTCGATCAATTGCCCTTTTTCAACCTACCCATTCGTTTTCCAGCTGGTTAACAGCGGTAGCAAAGAATCACACGTTGGATTTCCTGCGCAAAAAACGGCCTAACAGCATATCGATTGAAGAGCGAATGGAGGAGGGTCAGGGCCGGGGGATTTTGCAGGTTGAGGAGCCCAATCCCGACCCGGAGAAAGAGCTGGAAGAGATGGAGTTGGAAAAAAACCTTCATCTTTTGGTTGATTTGCTCAAACCTCGGTATAAGCGATTGATTGAACTGCGGTTTTTCGAGGAACTCACCTATGAAGAGATCGCTCAACAACTGCAACTACCCATCGGCACCGTTAAAGCTCAGCTTTTCAGAGCTAAAGACCTATTAAATCAAATGGTTAAAGATAGATCTGAGCCCTTATGACCCTTTTGCGCCTTCGTCATTACTTTCCAGAGCTTGCTGAGGAAACTCTTGCCCAATTAGAGCAACTTCCCGAATTGTATGCTGAATGGAATGCTAAAATCAATGTCATTTCGCGCAAGGATATGGATCAGTTTGAGATTCATCACCTGCTTCACAGTCTGGCGATTGCCAAGGTTATGAAATTTGCAGAAGGATCTCAGGTTCTCGACATCGGAACAGGTGGCGGTTTTCCGGGTATTCCGTTGGCCATTGTTTTTCCAGAAGTAGAATTTACCCTTGTCGATAGTATTGGGAAGAAAATCTCCGTGGTAAATGCGGTAGCTGAGGCGCTGGGATTGAAGAATGTTAGGGGTATTCACAGCCGAGCGGAACAAATTCCACAACGATTCGATTTCATTGTCAGTCGGGCCGTGGCCTCATTTGCCGATTTCATGCCTTGGACACAGGGAAAATGGCATAACCAGCAACGTAACCCGCTTAAAAATGGCCTTTTGTATCTCAAAGGAGGTGATTTAACAGAGGAAATTCGGCAAGCAAGCATCAAAGCCTTGGAGCACCCCATAGCTCAATTCTACTCCGAACCTTTTTTCGAGACGAAGAAGGTGGTTTATGTAGAAGCCCCTCTCCGCTGACTTCAGTTTCTCCCTCTGGCTTTTTAGCCCAACACCATGGTCGCACTGCACAGACCGCATTCGGCTCATTAGGGCGGAAGTGCCACTCTGATCGCTAGGCAGGTTCAAAGGTAATTTGATGGATATTCAGGTAATGGTTAAACCATCTACCACGACCAAAAATTATTTGAGCAGGTTTACGTGTCCAAAGACTTCTACAATTTCTGTCTGGCCAGTGAATTTGTATCGGGCTCGGTAATTGAACAAATCGGTTTTACATTTTTCTCCTTTATAGGTTCCATCCCAGAATTCGAATAAACCGCCCCTCCATACCAACTCACCCCATCGATCGAAGATGAGCATTTCAAAGAAATCTACATCGTCACTGCTGAATACGGCCCCGAACAAATCGTTTACCCCATCGCCATTCGGGGTAAAAGCATTTGGAATGTGCACAATGATCTCGTTCTTGACGCGGATCAAGGCGGAGGTGGTGTCAGCGCAATTTTGAGCACTCGTTGAGATCAGTCGAACAGAGTAAAGTCCTTCAACAGGAGGCAAAACAAACGGGAATCGATTTGCATTTGTGGTGAATAATGTATCTCCATTTGCATTTACGATTAGCCATTGAGAAGCGCTTCCCCCTAAACTGACATCGCTGAATTGCACTTGATTGTTGATTACTGTGGGTTGCTGGGGTTGGTAGCTCAATTTAGCTTCGGGATATCCATAAGCCACAATAGGAGTATCGATAGTAAACGATAGGGCGCATCCGTGGGTGGTTTGACCCGATAATACCGGGTAGTATGTTCCCGGTTGGGTATAGGTGAAGTAGGCGGTATCTGTTCGGTTAATGATCCCCCCAAAATTGGTGTTTAGCTGCCAGTTGGTGAGATTACCCTGCACGACAAATTGAACCTGAAGAGGAATGCAACCCTCACGAGGGGCTATATCAATGGTAGCCGCTGGATCGGGTCGAAGAACAAATTGGCTGCGAAGGGTGTCGGGTTTAGCACATCCGTCCGACACAATGGCAAAAACGGGATTAATTGTGGGTGTCGTGACTTGCGTGGGGAAATTTCGGGTTCTGTTGCTCGATTGATTCTCACCCATCCAGAAAAATTGATAATTTCCATTACCACCTTGAGCACTGAGCGTAAATTGAGCCGTGTCCCCTCTGCAAACCGTATCGGTTGGGCTGATTTGACTGGTAATGGAAGGCGCGTCGGTTACGTTAAAATAGGCAGTGTCAGAGGGACATCCTCGAGAGTCATTGGCAGAGACGCTGTACAATCCCGCTGCTGATATGGTGAAATTGGCGGGACTAGGCGCATTGTTTAAGCGGAACGAATAAGGAGCCCCATTACCCCCAAAGGCTGAAAATACGCCGCTATAATTGGTCGTATAACAGCGCTGATAATCGTTCACTGGGTTTATTAGAACCTGGGTGGGTTGGGTGATGGTGAAGTTGGTGGTCTGACTGCAGCCCATTTGATCCGTCACGGTAGCGCTGTAGGTACCCTGTGGGTAATTGGTGCGCATCCATTGATTGTTTCCCTGTCCATCGCTCCAAACCAGGCTGAGTATTCCCGTGCCCCCCGTTGCGGTTGCGGTGGCTTGTCCATTGGCGTCTCCAAAGCATACGCAGGGTACTGTGCTAATACTTAATCCAGGACCTGCAACGAGGGTAATGCGGGCCGTGTCTTGAGCTCTGCAACCCAGTCTATCGGTGACAAAAAGGGTATCAACCCCAGCGGGTCGTCCCGAAATGGAGTCAGATGTAGCGCCGGTATTCCAGATCCAGTAGTACGGACTCGTTCCACCAACTATGCTTGCAATTCTCGCTTTTCCAATCGATTGATTGCAATAATCGGGTTGGCCATCAGCCGCGACCTGAAGTAAGGGAGGTTCGGTAACGGTTGTATCCCAGCTTACGGCACAACCGTTTTGATCTGTGGCTGTGAGTCGGTAATTCCCGGCGCGCAAACCAGCATATCCGTTACCTGTGCTAAGTAAATTACCCACGTTGGGTTGAATCTGAAACAAATAGCCTCCTGGTCCCGGACTACCTCCCGAAACGATTGCTTGTAAGAGTCCTCGGCCGCTCTGGAAGCAGCTATCGTTGACCAAAATCTTCGATACGATGACTACCTGCGTAGGTTGACTTACCTGGGCAAATGCAGAGTCCATACAACCCAGTTGGTCGGTGATGAATACTTGGTAATTACCCGCTGCCAATCCACTTCGGTTGGGCGAGGATGCCGTTGTGTCGTCAGTCCATTGATACTGGTAGCTTCCACTTCCGCCCGTGGTGTTTACAGATAAAACCCCCGTAACATCTCCGAAGCAGGGAACTTGAGTGTTTGCCATTGAGCTTTGAACGGGCGTTGTGATTCGCAACTGAGTACTATCGGTAAAGGGGCATTGGTTGCCGTAGGTGTAAAAGATGGAATACAGCCCAGGCGCCTTTCCTAGTGGATCAAAGATCCCGTTTGCATCAGCTGAACCCAACCAGGTGCCACCCGTTTGTGTGGCCATCAGTTGCATGGGAGTGCCTTCAAAACAAAGAGAGTCATTAGGCGCGATTATGCGGGCAGTATCGAGCGGTAATACGACAAAAATCTCCGTATCCGTGGTGCCGCAACTGCCAGCAATGCTGTGTGTAATGGTGTGGCTACCTACTCCAGCTGCCGACGGAGAAAAAATCCCGCTGTTGGCATCTGTTATTCCGGGACCAGACCAAGAAGCGCCTGGGGTAACCGATTGGAGGGCCACAGGACTATCGGTTACACAATAGGGACCACCGGGTAAGATGGTTGCATCGAATGTCGTATTAACCAGAATGGTCTCCGATTGCGTTTGGGGGCAGGTACCACCCAAGGTGTAGGTGATAATATGGGATCCATTGCCCGCCTGTTGAGGATTAAATACCCCACTCGTCGAAATGTGGTTGCCACTCCAGGTGCCGCCGCTTTGCACAGCCGTCATTTGCTGTAAGCCCGCATTGGTACAAAATGGGCCTGCTGGATTAATATCGGCATTTCGCCTTGGCGTAATGGTGATATTGACGGTGGCACTATTTCGGCAGCCGTTGGCATCCGTTACCGTGTGTGTAATGGTGAAGGTACCCGGCCCGCTCAGAGCAGGCTCAAAGGTGCCAGTAAACGGATTGGAAATACCCGGTCCACTCCAATTGCCTCCAGCGGTTTGCGCAGCGAGCTGAATGGTGGAAGTGTCGGAACAAATGATGCTTGGAGGTGGGAGAATTCCCGCATTGGGCAAAGGAGCCACCGTAACAATCGTTGAGTCGGTGTTTCTGCACCCATTGGGCAAAGTACCTGTAACTTTGTACTGCGCAGTGGATGAAGGCGTAAAGAAGGCATTATTGGTAATCCCTCCCGTCCAACTGAAACTTAATCCAGGTGTGCCAGAGCCGAATAGCCTAACTCGCTCTCCGGCGCAGATCAAAGTATCGGGAGGCGCAATTACCGTAGGCTCGGGATTGGCTGTAACCGGAACATCAATAGAGTCCTTGCACCCATTTGCGTCCTGAATATAAATACGGTACGTGCCAGCCCCTAAGTTGGTAAATGAACTGCCGCCACTCATGGGCCCGCTGCCTTGGCTAAACTGATAACCGGGAGTCCCTCCGCTGGCTAATACATCAATTCGTCCGGTTTTAACTTGGGGGCATGCTGTGGGGAATACATTGGTGTCAAGCACCAGTTTTGTAGGTTGAATGATATCCACCGTATCGCGGAATATACAGTTATTGGCATCGCGAACTTCAATGTAGTATTCGCCTGTATCCAAGTTCGAAAATGACCCACTATTCTGGAAATTAGAACCTCCATCAATACTGTATGTCAACGGGGTAGTGGCATTGGCGGGAACGGGAACAGTGATGGTGCCATTTTTTACATCGGGACAGGTTACATCGCTTGCGCTGGCCATCACTTCACCCGATATGTTCACCACACCTAGTGTGTAATAAGGCAGGGTTAAAAACTGATTGGAGGGGATTCGAACCGTGTAAATCAGGCCATTGATAGTTAAATTCGATTGGGCGGCGCTCAATACGGTTCCATTGCTGAAATTGCCGTCATCATCCATGATGAAAGCCAGTTCTCCGCAGGTGATTCCGTTTACCAGTGAGCTGTAAGCGCTTAAATCAAAGCTGATGGTTATATCTTGGTTCTGAAAACCAGCTTGTTGGGTAAGCCATTCTCGATTCAAGGTTTGTCGGACTCCAGCGGGGTTTTCGGTGGTCTGTAGGGCAAGGGGTCGTGCACCGTTTGTGCCCGACATAAATGAACTGATGGTGGGTATGATTCCGGTGTTGCTTTGATTGTTGACGGCGGCCACACCCAATGAAATGGTTATGAGATCTCGCTCTGGATTTGAATCTACCAGTCGAGACATACTTTTCGACTGGCGCTGATACAGATTGGATGCCTCGTCGCGAGCCAACCCGATGATTCCACTGTTGTAGGCTGGGTTTAGACTTAGACTCCAGACGGTATTGGAGTTGAGAACGTAGTCGTGACCGAGGGTAATGCCGTATTTGATGGCCAGATAACTCTCGACGCGGTCGATGGAGGCGCTGTTCAATCGAGTGTTGTATACCAAGACCTCAGCAAAACCGATCTCGGTCCAAAAATCGCCCGCACCCAATGTACTATTCGCCCCAATTTGCAGAGGTTGCGTGGCACCGAGGTTGATGTTATTCGAGCCTGAGAAATTAGCTGTTCGCTCTAAAAAACCATCTACTAAGGTGATGGATTGGAGGTTGTTGTGATGTGCAGTCAAAACGCGATATCGATCATCGATAGCACGGGTGGCGCTTCGATTTTGGCGATCGTTGCAAGGTCCAGTTGCTGTGCAATTTGTTCCGTTGAAAATATCGAAACGAGCGAAATCGCTGCTAGCCCCTGTAGATTCGAAACCAATCCGATTGCCCTCGGTGTTGGTGTCCTCCCATTTGAACCATACGCCGGTATTGTCGGGTCCCCGGTAATTGATTACTTGAAAAATGGTGTTTTGGTTGTTGTTGAAGATGCTGGTTCCTTGCACAGCTAGGCTGCGCAATACGTCATTGCCGCCATCGAAATAGATCGCTGGATTGAAATTGATCAAGAAGGCGCCGTTATTTTGATAAAATCGAGGTTGCTGACCCGCTGCGGTTTGGTCGAGGCTTGGAATGCGAGTACCTCCGGGATTAAGGTTATCCCAGTGGTAAACTCCGGTTCCATCGGCACATCGGTTAGCTGTACCTGCAGTAGAAAATACGCTGTGGTTGGTGGTGCTGGTACCGTCGGCTTTGAGCCATAGAGTTAGATTGCCAGTGCCAATTCCCCCGGGACTCTGGGCCAAGAGCCCAGCGGTTGAGAGGGTAAGGGAAGTAGCCGCACTCAGCAGGAGGGATGTTCGAGCGTGGTTTTTCAATTTGTTACGTTGGGTTTAACGGTAAACGTCGATGGATGGGTTGCGTTGCCTGTTTTTTGACGGATGAATGTGTGTTTATTGTCGATTAAATCGCTGAAATTGTTGAATCTCCAGCGGGTCGGGCCATTCGGAATTGGTTTGGGTTATGCAGCTCGAGTGGAGTTCGTCGAAACCCAAGTTTAGCCATGTTTCGAGCTGATCGGATCGAACCCCGCCTCCGGGTAAAATTTTGGTTTGGGTGGATATGTAACTCAACCGTTGAAGCATTTCTTTTTCATCGATAGCCTTTCCCGGTTTTCCAGAAGTGAGAATGCGCGAAAATCCCATTTCATTCAGGATCAGTAAGGATTCATCCGGTTTGGATACCAGGTCAAATGCTCGGTGAAAGGTGCACGGCAGACCAGAAGCGGCTTGAATCAGGGTATGGCAAGCCTCCTCGTCTACTTCATTACTGCGTGTCAGGGCGCCAAAAACAAATCCGTTAACCCCACACTCGCCAGCGCTGTGAATGGTTTGAATCATGTTTTCAAGTTCGCGGGCATCGTATACAAAATCACCACCACGGGGCCTAACCATGGCAAAAATGGGTATGTGATTTGGGTTCTGAATTTGGCTCCACTGCGATAGGTCTGGACTGGTTCCACCCTCTTGCCATTGGCGGCACCACTCAATGCGTTGCGCGCCTGCTTGGAGGGCTATATTAACGGCCTGTTCGGAGAAGCAAGCAACCTCTAGTATCATTTGGCCTTGAAATGAGAATCACAGTCGTACAAAACAGCGCCTTTCTCGTCATGCACCGCGAATTGGAATCCGGGTTGAAGGCAGTAGGCTCCGTGATTTCCGTGGTTGTCCATCGCAATGAAACCCACTTGTATTTCCGAGGCTCTATTTCCTTGTTTTTTGGCTACTCGCCGAACGGCTTCCTGACAGGCTTCGCGCGGACTGCGGCCCTGTCTCATCAATTCTACCACCAAGTGGCTGCCTGCAATGCGAATCATTTCTTCACCGTGGCCGGTAGCTGTGGCCGCGCCAACCTCGTTGTCGACATACAAGCCCGCTCCAATAATGGGTGAATCACCCACCCGGCCGTGCATTTTAAAGGCCATTCCACTGGTAGTACAACAACCGCTTAGGTTTTGACTCCGGTCAATGGCTAGCATACCGATGGTGTCGTGATTTTCTATGTTTACGATGGGTTTGTACTGAGCTGTTTTAAGCCATTCGCGCCATTCTGCCTCTGATTCAGCCGTGAGTAGATTTTCTTTCACAAAACCCTGTGAAAGAGCAAATTGAAGCGCGCCATCGCCCACAAGCATCACGTGGGGCGTCTTTTCCATAACGGCACGAGCAACCGAGATGGGATGTTTAATAAACTCCAAAGCGGCAACCGAGCCAATGTTTAATTGGTGATCCATGATGCAGGCGTCTAGCGTTACTCTTCCGTCACGGTCGGGTCGACCTCCGTAACCCACTGAACGCTCGTTGGGATCGGCTTCAATCAGTCGCACACCCTGTTCCACTGCATCGAGCGCACTGGACCCGCCGGCGAGGTATTTCCATGCTTCCGCATTGGCCTGAACCCCGAACCGCCAAGTGGAGATGACCTTAGGGCCCTGAAATTTGCCTTTCGAAAGGTTAGAATCGGCAGCGCCTAACCAACGGGGTGCTCCCATGGCGGCCCCCAATAGTCCTGCCATTTTTACAAATTGTCTTCTGCTTTGTTTCATAATACCTCTATTTCGTCGATGGCTATGGTTTTGGTTTGATCCAAATAAATCCTCACCGCCTGAGTTTTCACTGTTTTTAGTTTAATAATGCTTTTTCGGGAGTCTCCGGAGCGCTCGAGGTTTTCTGACGAATGATATTGTCCGCTCGCGTCTTTCCATTTGATAACTGGAGTTACCAATTCTTGTAGCCCGGCTTCTCGATCGACTCTATGCCACACGCGTATTTCCTTTACTTTTTTCGGGCCTTTAAGTTCCAGTTCAATCCATTTCACCGCTGGTGAAATACGGGCGTATCGCTTGCGGTTTTGCCCATTGAAGTCGTACCATCCATCTATTACGCGCAGTGAATCGATGGTAGCTGCGTTGGTTCGGTCCCATTGTATCTTCCTAATCCACTGATTCTCGTTAACCAAGGGTATGGTATCTCGAAATCTCAAATCCAAACCGTATTGTATGATGAGGTGGCCTCCCCGAATAGGAAGCAGGACCCTATTTCGGGCTCTTTTAGCCGATTTGCCAAAACTTTTCTGCGTGCTTTTCTCAATAATTTGCTGATTTTGCTGCCACAGGGATGCTTTAAAGGGCAGGGGAGCCGGCGTGCTTACTTCAATTCGCGAGCGGTTGAAAGGCCCATTAATACGTGTAAATTCTGGGCGAAATCCACTGTGTGCAACGCGAATATTTTGGCCTTGCATATGTTTGAGCCACGCATCGTGCTGCGGCCAAAAGCGATCGATATTTTTTTGAGACGGAGCCAGCCAAAGCGCTTCAGCCATGGCAGAGGCTCTGGCCCACATCATGTAATCGGCTTGTGTTTCATGGAGGACATATTCGGTCCACAGGTTTGCTTGACCGCCCAAAATCAAATGGTGTTTTTCTGCAGGAATTCCTTCCGTTGGTGAAAATGAATAAACCTTGCTCACCGTGGTGTGTCCCCCAATGGAAATGGGTTCAAAATCGGGATTCCCTTGATAATGATCGAAATAACAGTGACTTCCGGGTGTGAGGACAGCAGGTTGGCCTTTGGATACGGCCTCTTTGGCTCCTTCAATTCCCCTCCAACTCATAACGGCCGCGCCTGCGGGCAGTCCGCCTTCCAGAATTTCATCCCATCCGATGAGTTTTTTTCCCTTGCTCGCGATATACCGACCCATCCGGGTTATGAAGTAGCTTTGGAGTTCATGTTCATCTTTAATTCCTTGTTCTTTCATCAATTTCTGACATGATGGGCATTTTTTCCAAGCTCCTTTCGGGCACTCGTCGCCCCCTACATGAATCCAAGCCCCCGGAAATAAAGTAATTACCTCAGTCAAAACATCTTCTAAAAAGCCATAAGTCTCATTTTTGCCTGCGCAGAATACTTCATCGAAAACGCCCCATTGGCGCTCGACAGGTAAGGTTTGGCCGGTGCAGCTAAATTGTGGGTATGCCGCTAAAGCAGCTCTGGCATGACCAGGCATTTCAATCTCTGGAACTATGGTAATCTGATGCATCGTTGCCCAGCGAACTACTTCTTTGATTTCCTCTTGGGTGTAGAATCCGCCGTATCGAAGGGTGTCGTACCGGCCGTCTTCATAAGCCCCTATCATGCTGCCTGACCGCCAGGCCCCTTCCTGAGTGAGGCGCGGGTATTTTTTTATCTCGATCCGCCAGCCCTGATCATCTGTGAGATGCCAATGAAACGTGTTGAATTTGAGGGAGGCCATCAAAGAGATGTACTTCTTAATGTAATCGACGGAAAAAAAATGCCTGCTTACATCCAGGTGAATTCCTCTCCACGCGTATTGCGGAAGATCCCTAATTTGAACCTCTTTCACAGTGGGCTCAGCAGGCCTTCCATCGATCCATTGTAAAAGCGTATGTAAGCCGTAAAATACACCCCGCATACCCCCACTAATGACCATTTGATCTTTTGATATCTCAAGGGTATAGGCTTCGCCGGTGTCGGTGGTAAGTTGAATTTCAAGGACTGAACCCGTTGCTTGAGCGTTTTCCCCGGCATCTCTCAATTCAATTCCCTTTTGCTGCCGGAATTCCGCCTTAATGACATCCATCATGGCACCCACCACAGTAGGGTTTTTTACATACAAGACCCTATTGTTGATAGCAACCTGTCTACCCGTGGTTTTTACCGAAGCCGGGTAGGGAATGAGGTATTGCGATTGACAAGTCGACCATAACAGGAGGAGGATGAATAGGTTGAAAAGGCGCATGCAGCGTAAATTTTTTCCAAGGTACGCGAAATGAGACGATTAAGCGGAGTATCTGCGTCAATTGTCAATAACCTCGGTCAATTGTTAAAAAAAATGGCTTGCCTTCCAAACCAAAGCCAGTGCTTTTCCCGTACCTTTCCCTTGCAGTCAGAGCGATTGCAAGCAGGCAGTCTGCCCGTTTATGTTGAACGAATTGAGAGGAGGTGTTGTATGTCTGGTTCGGTCAGTAAATGGGTTGTAAACTACAACAACGCCTCAGCGGCGTAAGTAGAACACCCAAACCGAATGGAAAGGGGTTGGCCCAATGGTTCAACCCCTTTCTTATGTCTAAACTTTTTTCCAAAACGGTTGCCAATTCGGATTAGATGTTCAGCTAGGTTTTGACTCACAGTGGTCTCCCCGGTGGCGGGATTGACGCGAAAGGGCAATTGAGTTGCGGCAGAATTTATCTAAAACATTTTATAAGTTTAGGGCCACACCCAATGACAATTGTATCTTGTTTTGTAAGGCTCCCACAGGGCAATAGGCCAATCGGGCTCTGGCCGCAAGTCTGGTTTGTGTTGTTGCCTGATAACCCACATTGAGGATCTTGTCGTTTCCAAAGCCGGTAATGGCGACGAGACTGCCCGCCGCCAGAATAATTTCATTGCGAACGATTTGATTGGGAGCGAACTCAATGCCCAACTGAAGATAGTATGCGTTAATTTTGATTTTCGAGTAGACCGGATTGATGGGTCGACTGAAAAAGTCCACTGTTTGATATACCTCCCCCCGCCCCATGGTTACACCAGCACTGATTGATAAATCGCCTAACCGAAGAGTTGGCGATAGGGTAATTCCATAGATGGTGTTGAGATTGGCTTCGTACAAGGCGGGCGAATAATTAAACGAACACTCCAACGAACCGCCAACAAAGTGGTCGGGATTGTATGCCCATCCTTTTTTGCGCCGAGGAGTCCTATCCCAGCCTGTTTCCGCCCAAGTTTGAGATACAAGACTGAGGCTACAAAGAACCAGGAATAAAAATTTTTTAGTTGCCATTTTTTCAGGGATTGATGTACGTTGCCACGAAGATGAAAAATAAAACCGAAATGAGGAACTGCTGCAGACTCTGGAATATAAGCGGTTGAAAAAAGATGTGCTCACGCAGCTGATGCTGTGGGGAATTGGCGATTTGAATATGGTCGCGAGGTAAATAGAGGTCTAAACGGGTTGAAAGTGCTACGGCGAAATATAGTCCGGTAATCAATCATGTAGTCAAATTCTGAGCAGGCTCGGGTTTTTGAATGTGTAATAAGTCATTCGGGTTGGCTTAGCTTAAGCTTTCAGGTGGATATCCGCCGCGTTTCCTCCAATGGGATCTCAAAGAATACGTTCCCCCTGGGGCTTATTCCAACCCTGACCATACCTTGTTTAAAAAGCTAAGCGAATGCGCAATCCGCCAAATTGATGGGGATGCCAAAATACTCCTCGACGTGGATATAGCTTGGAAACATGTTTTAGGATAGTATGGAGGATGCTACCCTCGCTTGCAAGGGCAACTTCGTGACCCGTAAAAAAATAACCGCCTTGAACCTATTCAGGGCGGTTACTTGGGATGAGGTATATGGGGATAGCTTGGGGATGAATCTTAGCCAACCTTATTTGCGGACCACATTGCGAGCAACCAGTCGACCACCTTGTTGCATGGCTATGGTGTATAGGCCCTCTGGCAGATCTCTGGTATTTATTTTAAGGTAATTAACCCCAGGTGCCAGCGCAGGATAATGCTCAGCAATCAGCACTTTACCTTGTTGATCTAATACTCGAAGGTCTGCGGGCCCAGATGCGGTGGTGTGAAATTGAACATAGATTTCCTCTTGAAATGGGTTGGGGTAAATACCAAAAACAGTTAATCTGGTGTTTTCGTCCATATCCGTAGTGTAACCTATAGGTAGGGCAGGTGCTGGGCTCGGACGGGGTGAGGAAGTGGTGGTAGGTGTAGATGCACTGCGCAGGTGATTGGATCCCGAGACTGCGCGATAGGCAGCGCCGAATGTCTCGTTATTTGATGGCTCGTTTACATTGACATAGTACCAGTCGCCTTGAATGAATTCATCGGTTAAATGGAGCACCAAGTAGCCCTTTTGAGTGAGGTCCAGATACTGAACGTGAGGGTTGCCCGCTTTGATTACCTCGGCACCTAGGGGGATATCCAAACCAGGGGATGTAACACTGGTGCATACAAATTCAACACCAACTGAACCGGTTCCCAAAATAGGTTCGTAAAGCAAGCCGTTGGGTAGGTCATTTGCCCAGCTGGTGTGAATATCGCCCGTCAAGACCACAAAATTGGCAATCTCATTGGCGGTAATAAAGTCGTACAGTCGTTGGCGTTCAAATTCATATCCATCCCACTGGTCGGTATTAATAGGGACCAAACCAGCGCGCAATGGAGCCATCATCACCTGTTGTCCTACTACATTCCATCTGGCAGTCGAAGCATCCATCGCTTGCGTGAGCCAATTGAATTGGGCATCGCCAATGAGCCGGCGGTTTTCGTCGTTAATTTCCATCAAGCTGCCGAGAGCTGCTTGCTCATCTCGACCCTCAAGTCGGGTGTCGAGCATATATAAATTCAGTAGGTTTCCGTAAGTGATTTCGCGATAGATGCTAAGTCCATTGCTCTCGCGGATGGGCATCCACTCCATGTATGACTTGATCGAAAATAGTTTGCGCTCAGTCCACGTGCCTTCAGCCCCTTCGGTGTGATTCTCAGCACCGTCGCGCCAGCTGTTGTTGGTCGACTCGTGATCGTCCCACACACAAACAAACGGATATTGCTGGTGCACGGCCTGTAAATCGGGATCGAGTTTATAGTGCGAATGTCTAATTCGGTAGTCCTGAAGGGTAATGATTTCACCTTCGGGTTCGTGTGTTCTGCCTTCGATGTTTGCGCTGTAACCACCTACGGCATACTCATAGATGTAATCACCCAAGTGGAGTACCATGTCTAGGTCGTTTCGCTGCGCCATCTTCTTGTAGGCATTGAAGTAGCCGTATTCATAGTTTGAACAGCTAACCACTCCCATTCGAACCTCAGTGGCTTCGCCGCTTTGAGGCGCCGTTTTGGTTCGACCGCGCTTTGAAAAAGCACCCAAGGCCCGGAAGTCATAGTAGTAATACGTATTCGGGTCCAGCCCTGTCACATCGATTTTCACTGTAAAATCGCGCTCTTGGCTGGTGGTGAATGTACCTGATTTAACGATTTCGGTCATTCCGGTATTCAGTGCAACGCGCCAGGTAACCTCAACGGTTTCCTCGGTGGTTTGCGGCGATACTCGGGTCCAGATAATCACTCGGTCGCTGAGCGGATCACCACTGGCAACACCGTGGAAAAAGGGAAATAGATTTGGATCTACCGCTAGGCGATCGGCAAATTGGGTCTGCGCAAAACCGGCTGCTACCAGAAAACAGCACATAAGGGTGTACAACTGCTTCATACGTTCTTTCAAAATTTGCTGCAAAGCAACACAAGGCTTGTGCTCTGTATCTTACGGCCACGTCAATCTTAAGTTAGCATTGTGTTTCCCTAAGTTTATCAGTGCTTAGGCGCGGATCCGAATCCAAGGATTATATTTGCAACATGCTCCAACCCACCAAAATTCTTGTGGTTCAAACAGCCTTCATCGGAGATGTAGTCCTCGCTACTGCGCTTGTAGAGTCGATTGTGGACCGCTGGCCCGACTGCACCGTCGATTTTATGGTTAGAAAAGGCAACGAATCCCTTTTAACCAATCATCCTTATCTGAGAAAGGTGCTGGTGTTGACCAAAAAAACCAATAAATGGGGGAATTTGTGGAGAATGATTCAAACGGTGCGCAACGAACAATACGACATCGTTATCAATGTACAGCGATTTTTCGCCACCGGATTGATAACAGCGCTCAGTGGGGCAAAAACTACGGTTGGCTTTCGCAAAAATCCATGGTCGTTTCTTTTCAGCCATCGGGTAGACCATGATTTTGGTACCCGTGGTTTGCACGAGGTGGATCGAAACCTAAAATTGCTCGAACCGCTTTTTAAGGCGAAGCTCTTAAAACCCGTGCTTTATCCATCAGATGCTGATGCGAATGCGGTGCGAAGGGAGACACCATACGCGGTATTGGCACCCAGTTCGGTTTGGTTTACCAAGCAATGGCCAGAGAAGCGCTGGGTTGAATTGACGCAGGTTATACCAGATTCAATCGAAATTGTTTTGATTGGAGGACCAGCTGATCGGGAGCTTTGCGGTCGAATTCAGGCCCAAAGCAAACGCCAAGGAATAATCAATAGGGCAGGGGAGCTCACCTTTTTGCAATCAGCAGCATTGATGAAAGGAGCACTCATTAACGTGGTAAACGACTCGGGTCCTTTGCATTTTGCGTCGGCGGTCAACGCACCCGTCTGTGCCATCTTTTGTTCAACGATCCCCGAATTTGGCTTTGGCCCGTTGAGCAAGAAGTCGGTCATCGTACAAAACGATCAACCACTCAGTTGCAGGCCCTGTGGAAACCATGGTTTCCGTTCTTGCCCCAAAGGCCATTTCCAGTGTGCAGATATAAGTGCCCAGACGGTTTGGCGAAAAGCAGCTGCACTGATAAGTTAGTTCATATTCCGCCAGTCATTTGTACCCCAGCCTCAGTCGGTAATGCCGACTTCAAAGCATTCTATCGAAATGATCGTTTCAATCCACTCAGTGTAGGGTGATTAACATTAACTTGGTTACACAAATCACGAACTAATCGGCGATTTCAGGCAATAGCTCCTGTTGCCTGTTCATCGGTTAATCGATCTAATTCCCCCCCTCGGATGGATGAGGTTTTCGATTTCTTTTTCCGCCTCTTTGACACAGAGTCATGGCCGCCGCGTTGGCATTGTGGATCCTGGACCAGTTTCCACGGTTGGTTGTATATTTTATCTGATTTAGCCATCTGGTCAGCCTACTTCGCGATACCAACGGCTTTGTTCTTTCTGCTCAGACGCAAAAAAGATCTGCCGCTGCCGCGCATCTTCTGGCTTTTTATGGCTTTTATTTTGCTGTGCGGCATCACTCACCTGATGGATGCCATCATTTTTTATTGGCCCGCCTACCGGCTTAGTGCGGTTCTCCGATTCTTGACAGCCGTCGTTTCATGGACTACGGTTTTTTCATTGGCTCGGGTGCTACCTGAAGTAGTGGCCATGCGCACCTCTGCCCAATTTGAAAGCGAATTGGAGCACCGCAAATTGATTGAGCAAGAATTGCTTCAGGCCAAAGAGGTTGCCGAGAAGTCGAGAAAAATGGGCGAGCAGTTTCTGGCCAACATGAGTCACGAAATCAGAACACCCCTTAACGCCATTCTGGGATTTGCCGAGCAACTAAAGGAGAGTAAACTCGATGAATCCCAGAAGGAGTTTATCGATGTCATTCAAAAGGCAGGCGATAACCTGCTTGTCATCATTAACGACATTCTCGACCTGGCCAAAATAGAATCGGGAGCCATGGTATTTGAAATGGCGCCTCTCAACATTCAGAAGGAATTGGAGGACATCAAAAGACTGTTTGGCAATACGGCTCAGTCAAAAGGAATACGCTTTGAAATTGAACACGACCCTCGCATTCCAGAGTGGGTGGTGGGCGACAGCGGCAGACTGTGGCAAATTCTCATGAATCTTACCTCCAATGCAGTTAAATTTACCCGACTAGGACAAGTAACGGTTAAAAGTGAGTTGGTTTTACTCGACTCCGACAATGCCGAGGTGAATTTTTACGTCTCGGATACCGGGGTGGGAATCAGTCCGGATAAAATTGCATCCATCTTTGATCCTTTTACCCAAGCAGAGGCCAGCACCACACGCGAATTTGGCGGAACTGGACTGGGATTGACCATAGTAAAGCATCTGGTAGAATTGCAAGACGGTACCATCATCGTGCAAAGTAAACTGGGTCAAGGATCAACATTTAGAGTAAATATGCGATTCCGCGTGGGCAGTTTACCAGAGGAGATCAACGAACAAAGGCGATTACAGCTCAAACAGGCCGAACAGGCGCTGGCAGGAATGCAAGTTTTATTGGTAGAGGACAATGCCGTGAACAGGCGTCTGGTAGAGGTAATGTTAGCTCCGTATGGGGTGGTGATGAGCACCGCCACCAATGGTGTGGAAGCCCTCGACTTGCTCAAACTCCAAAAGTTCGATTTGGTGCTTATGGATATTCAAATGCCCATCATGGATGGCTATACCACAACTCAGCGAATTAGACAAGATCTCAGACTGTCGGTGCCCATTATGGCATTAACGGCCCACGCCCTTGCGGCCGAACAAAAAAAATGTCTTAATCTTGGCATGAATGATTTTGTAAGCAAACCCATCCGCAAAGAGGAGTTGCTGGTAAAAATGATGCGCTATGCCCGACCTATCCCACCCTTGGATACTTGATTACATCCGCGAAAACGACCCCGCGCTGGGGACGCAAAGTTCAGCTCTCATTGATGCACTCGTAAGGGCCATTCCCCCCGAATTCGAGGTGCGCGTCGATAAGGGTATTCACTGGGAAGTGCCCCTGAGTCTCTATCCCGATGGGTACCACTGCACACCGGGTACTCCGCTCCCATTTATTAGCCTTGTTTTTCAGAAAAATCACGTCGCACTGTATCACATGGGTTTGTACGCAGACGAGTCGCTTAATCGCTGGTTTGACGAACAAGTGGCAAAAGTCGGTTTGGGTAAATTAGACCGAGGCAAGAGCTGTATTCGATTTAAGCACCACAAAAGTATTCCGGTTGAATTGTTGGCGGATCTCTGCGCCCAGCGAAGCGCCCTTGAGTGGATCCAGCTTTACGAAACCCAGTTCAAGCGCTGATACCGAGCAAGATGGCGAAATTACTGGACATACGTTGAAAACTGTGTTAGCAAAAGGCGCTGTGGGTTGAGGTGAAAGCGACCTTGCATTGGCTACATTTACGGTTTGTTATGTAAAGTGCCATGGAAGAGTTCGATAAACCACCCGTAAACTACAGCGAAGACGATATCAAGTCGCTCGATTGGAAAGAGCACATTCGCCTGCGACCTGGTATGTATATCGGTAAATTAGGCGACGGAAAAGACTACGACGACGGTATTTACATTCTCGTAAAAGAGGTCATGGACAACTGCCTCGACGAGTTTGTGATGGGCTTTGGCAAGAAGATTGAAGTAAACATCAGCGACCGTTTGGTCAGCATTCGCGATTACGGTCGTGGTATTCCATTGGGAAAGGTGGTGGATGTAGTCAGCAAAATCAACACCGGAGGAAAGTACGATAGCAAAGCATTTAAAAAATCAGTGGGTCTCAATGGGGTAGGTACCAAGGCTGTGAATGCATTGAGTTACCAGTTCAAGGTTGAATCGTATCGCGATGGCGTTAAAAAAGCAGCTGAGTTCAACCGAGGTGAGCTGATCAACGAAACCGATCAAAGCCCAACCGAGGAAAAAAACGGAACCTTCGTGAGTTTTGTACCCGATGAGCAAATCTTCAAAAATTACCATTTTCGCGAGCAATACATTGAGCGGCTCATCTGGAATTACTGTTACCTCAATGTTGGGCTAACCATCTGGTTTAATGGAAAAGCCTACAAATCAGAAAACGGCCTGCTCGACTTGCTCAACGAAAATTTGAGCGGTGAGCCGCTATATCCTATCATTCACCTGCGTGGCGACGACATCGAAATTGCCGTAACACACGGTCAACAGTACGGAGAAGAATACTACAGCTTTGTAAACGGTCAGCACACCACCCAAGGGGGTACTCATCAAGCGGCTTTCAGAGAGGCATTTGCCAAAACCATTCGCGAGTTCTACAAGAAAGATTACGACGCAGCCGATATTCGCACATCCATCGTTGCGGCTGTGGCTGTTAAGGTAACCGAGCCTGTGTTTGAGAGCCAAACCAAAACCAAATTGGGCAGCAACGAGGTAGAACCCGGCGGCAAGAGCATGAGGGCTTTTGTGGGCGATTTTATCAAAGAGCAGTTAGATAACTTTCTGCACCGTCACCCAGAAATAGCCCAATCCCTAGAGGCTAAAATAAAACAAAGCGAAAAAGAGCGCAACGAACTCTCGGGTATCCGCAAACTGGCCCGCGAGCGAGCTAAAAAAGCCAGTCTTCACAATCGGAAACTGCGCGATTGCCGTCTGCACTTCAACGACTGCAAAGACGAAACCCTCGCCAAGGCCACAACCCTTTTCATTACTGAGGGTGACTCGGCTAGCGGAAGCATCACCAAAAGCCGCGATGTCAACACTCAAGCAGTTTTCAGCTTGAAAGGAAAACCCCTCAATTGCTACAGCTTAACCAAAAAGGTTGTGTATGAAAACGAGGAGTTTAACCTCATCCAATCGGCCCTTAACATCGAGGATGGACTGGATAGCCTTCGCTACAACAAGATTGTGATCGCAACCGATGCCGACGTTGATGGAATGCACATCCGACTGCTGATGATGACCTTTTTCTTGCAATTTTTCCCAGATTTGGTCAAAAATGGTCACCTCTACATCCTTCAGACCCCGTTGTTTCGGGTAAGGAACAAAAAAGAAACCATATACTGCTACAGCGACGAGGAGCGCCGCAACGCCATTGCCAAGCTGGGTAAAAATCCCGAAATCACTCGATTTAAGGGGTTGGGTGAAATTAGCCCCGACGAGTTTAAGAACTTCATTGGCGAAGATATCCGATTGGAGCCGGTTATGCTGACCAAAGAGCACAACCTGTTGCACATGCTGGATTTCTACATGGGTAAAAACACCCCTGAACGCCAAGATTTTATTATTGGCAACCTGAAAGTAGAAAAAGACTTAGTAGAAGAATTGTTGGCTTGAGGCCAAAAAGCGTGAATTATGAGCGATTCAATCGATAATACAGAATCAACGGGCCAGAACACCGGCGATGAGCATCATCTGGGACAGGTTATTCCCGTCTCTTCGATGTACAAGGATTGGTTTCTAGACTACGCCAGTTATGTGATTTTGGAGCGTGCGGTTCCGGCCATGAACGACGGTTTTAAGCCCGTTCAGCGTCGGATTCTGCACAGCATGAAGGACCTCGATGACGGCCGTTACAACAAAGTGGCCAACATCATCGGGCACACCATGAAGTACCATCCCCACGGCGATGCCTCTATTGGCGATGCCTTGGTGCAAATAGGTCAGAAAGATTTACTGATCGACTGCCAAGGAAACTGGGGAAATATCTATACTGGCGATGGCGCGGCAGCACCCCGTTATATCGAGGCCCGCCTAAGTAAGTTTGCCCTCGAAGTGCTCTTCAACGCCAAGACAACCGTTTGGCAGCTCAGCTACGACGGACGAAACCAAGAACCGGTCAATCTGCCCGTTAAATTCCCACTTCTGCTGGCTCAGGGAGCCGAGGGAATTGCCGTAGGTATGGCGTGTAAAATACTCCCGCACAACTTCCTGGAACTCATCGACGCCTCCATTGCTTTCCTGAAGGGCGAGGAGTTCCAACTTTTCCCTGATTTTCCCACTGGGGGTTTTGCCGATGTGAGCCAATACAACGACGGCCTTCGCGGCGGTAGAGTAAGGGTGCGCGCCAAAATACGTCAGCTCGACAAAAAAACACTGGTGGTTGACGAACTGCCTTTTGGATGCACCACCTCGTCACTGATCGATAGCATCATCAAAAGCAACGAGAAAGGCAAGATCAAAGTCAAGAAAATTGACGATAATACCTCCGACAAGGTGGAGATCGTCATTCACCTCCAGCCTGGTGTTGACCCCGATCAAACCATCGATGCCCTTTATGCTACTACCGATTGCGAGGTAAGTATTTCGCCCAACACAGCGGTGATTGAAAACGATAAACCCCGTTTCGTAACGGTTTCCGAAATTCTTCGCGCCAATACCCATCACACCCTCGAACTGCTCAAACTCGAATTGCAAATTAAATTGCACGAGTTAGAAGAGGCGTGGCATTTCTCCTCGCTCGAGAAAATATTCATCGAAAAACGCATCTATCGCGATATTGAGGAGTGCGAAACCTGGGAGGCCGTTCTGGAGACCATCGACAAGGGACTAGAACCATATAAATCCCTTTTCAAACGAGAAATTACACAAGACGATATCATTCGCCTTACCGAAATCAAAATCAAGCGGATCTCCAAGTTTGACGCATTTAAAGCCGATGAGGAGATCAAATCGCTCGAGTCGGGCATGAAAGAGGTGAAACACGACTTAAAGCACATCACCGACTATACCATTGCCTATTTTCAGCGAATAAGAGATAAATACGGCAAGGGAAAAGAGCGCAAAACCGAAATGCGTTATTTTGAAAAAATTGAGGCCGCGGTAGTGGTGGCGGCCAACAAAAAGCTCTATGTAAACCGCGAGGAGGGCTTTGTTGGCTGGGGCCTTAAGCGCGATGAATTTATTTGCGACTGCTCAGACATAGACGATGTGATTGTGTTCCGACGCAACGGTGCCATGATGGTGAGCAAGGTGCAAGAAAAGGCTTTCTTTGGCAAGGATATCATCCATGCAGCCGTTTGGAAAAAGGGCGACGACCGAACCATTTACAACATGGTTTACCAAGACGGAACCAACGGACCCGCCATGATGAAGCGATTTGCGGTTGATGCCATTACCCGCGACAAGGAATACGACCTTACCGCGGGTTCTAAAAACAGTAAAATCCTCTATTTTACAGCAAATCCCAACGGCGAAGCGGAGGTGCTTAACGTATTGTTGCGCCCAAGGCCGCATCTGAAAAAGCTGCGCCTCGAGGTCAATTTTGCCGAGCTGGATATCAAAGGTCGCGGGGCAAAAGGAAACATTTTGACCAAACACCTCATCAGCAAAATTACCCAGCGCGAAGCCTTAGGTAGCACATTGGCCGCTCGCAAACTCTGGTACAATCCCATAGTGAACCGAATGAACGACGAAGAGCGCGGTGAACTTCTCGGTCAATTCAAAGGCGATGATAAAATCATTGCGGTGTACAAAAGCGGTGCTTATAAACTTTACGAACCGCAGGTTACTATTCACTTCGAAGATGACGTGCTGCTGGTGAAAAAGTTCAATCCCCAAGAAATCGCCACGGTGGTCTATTTCGATGGAGAAAAGCAACAATATCAAGTCAAGCGCTTCGAAATAGAACCCAATGACCGACGCAATGTTTTCATCACAGAACACGACCAGTCGCGATTGGAGCTGTTTACCTTTGGTTATAAGCCAGTCATTTCGCTTGCGACTTCCAAAAAAGGCAAGGCACAGGATCCACAGACCATCGATCTCACGGAATTCATAGCCGTTAAAGGGATGAAAGCCCTAGGGAACCGACTAAGCGCCGATGATGTAGTCTCGGTTGAGCTGATTGACGACGGACAGAGCGAATGGGAGGCGGCCATGAAGGCTGAGCGCGAAACGGCTTTGGCTCAGTTATCTGAAGGGCCCGAGGGCGCCGTGGAAGACGATGGCCAAGTAACCCTATTCTAGTGCGTTCACTGCTGTTCATCTTCGTCGGTCTGCTGATGGCAGCGACTCTGGTGAGTTTGACGCGTGGGGTTAGGCCAGCCCAATCGTCCATCTCAAGCGATGGTAGGGGATACGCAGCTTATCTAACCAACCTGGCAGCGCAAGGAAACTGGGATTTTGACTCGGTTCAGGCGATAGAGAACAGCAAATATTCGCCCGACTATGCGGCAGACTTCCTGCTTCCGTATCAGGGTAGAATGCTCAATAAATACCCGCCAGGCGTGGCGCTGGCGGCAAGTCCCCTCTACTT
>DASUEB010000132.1:0-30400 GCA_036275295.1 Luteibaculaceae bacterium
CGGCAAATTCAAATGGCCTACCCTTACTGAACTATATGAGAAACTGTTCGGCGAATCGTTCGCCGAGGCCCATAATGCATCTGCCGATGTAGAAGCCACTACCCGGGCCTTCCTGGAATCCCTTAGAAAAGGCATTATTTCCGCGGAGAAAGCGGGATTAAGCCCTGAGCAATTCAAGGCATTCCAACATGCAAACCCCGATGTAGTCCAGCTAATTGGCCTTCAAATTCAGCCCTATCAACCAGAGCCCGCAGAGCAACCTCAGCCCAGCGCACCTGCGAAGGTCTCTGCCAAGTCCAAAAAAGAGCTCACCACTGCCCCTTACGCCCATTTACACAATCACACTCAATATTCGGTGCTACAAAGCACAACAGAGGTTAAAAAGTTGGTGCAAAAAGCCATAGCCGACAAAATGCCCGCTGTTGGATTAACCGATAGCGGCAATATGATGGCTGCTTTTCATTTCGTAAAGGAGGTCAGCACTTACAACAAAACGCTGGCCAATAAAATCAAACAAGCCGAATTAGATGGAACTTTGGTGAGCGATTTGCCACTTAAGGGTATTCTGGGATGCGAATTTAACATCTGCCGAAACCGTCTGGACAAATCGAACAAGGACAATGGCTATGCAGTAGTGCTCTTGGCCAAAAACAAAAAAGGCTACCACAATTTGGCCAAAATGGCTTCCATTGCCTACACGGAGGGCTTTTATTACGTCCCTCGAATCGACAGAGAGACCCTACTTGCATACAAAAGCGATCTTATTGTGCTCAGTGGAGGTCTATTGGGAGAGATACCCAACTTGATCCTCAATCACGGGGAACATCAGGCCGAAGAAGCTTTTGTTTGGTGGAAAAACGAGTTTGGAGAGGATTTTTACGCAGAACTGATGCGGCATGGACAGCCGGAGGAGGAACAAGTAAATAGAATATTACTTCAGTTCTGCGAAAAATATGGCGTTAAGTACATCGCTTCCAACAACACCTTTTACCTGGAGCAGGGTGATGCACAAGCCCATGACATTTTGCTATGCATCAAAGAGGGCGAAAAGGTGAGCACGCCTATTGGAAGAGGTAGGGGCTATCGTTTTGGATTCCCCAACAACGAGTATTACTTCAAATCGCAAGAGCAGATGAAAGAGCTCTTTGCCGACCTGCCCTCTGCCATTGAAAACTTGGGTGAGATCATTGAAAAAATAGAATCTTTTGACCTCTCCAGAGATGTATTGCTACCTAAGTTTGATATTCCCGCCGAATTTATCCACGCTGAAGACGATATAGACGGCGGAAAACGGGGAGAAAATGCCTACCTGCGCCATCTCACCTACTTGGGCGCAGAAAAAAGGTACGGCCAATTAACACCTGAAATCACCGAGCGTCTCGATTTTGAGTTAGAAATCATTGCTAAAACCGGTTATCCCGGGTATTTCTTGATAGTGCAAGATTTCACCACCGCTGCACGAGAGATGGGAGTAAGCGTTGGACCCGGACGCGGATCAGCAGCTGGATCAGCCGTCGCCTATTGCATCGGTATTACCAATGTCGATCCGATTAAATACGACTTACTTTTTGAGCGTTTCCTCAATCCTGACCGGGTATCACTCCCTGATATTGATATTGACTTCGATGATCGCGGCCGAGAAAAGGTAATTCAATATGTGGTAAACAAATACGGTGCCACCCAGGTTGCCCAGATCATTACCTACGGAACCATGGCAGCCAAATCGGCGCTGCGCGATACCGCAAGGGTATTGGATCTCCCGCTTAACGAAGCTGATCGGTTGGCCAAATTGATGCCCGATGTGCCACTCAAAACGCTTATCGACGCGCCCGATGAGGACTTAAAAGCCAAACTGCGAAGCGCTGAGGAGTTTGAGGCGGCGCAACAAATGCGATCGTTGGCCAAAGGCTCCGATTTAGTGGGGCAAACCATCCAACAAGCCAAGATGTTAGAAGGCTCACTCCGCAACACAGGCGTCCATGCTTGTGGAGTCATCATCACGCCTGAGGATATTTCAAACCTTATCCCCGTAGCTAATGCCAAGGACAGCGTAATGGTTGTGACCCAGTTCGACAACTCTGTGGTAGAAAGCGCTGGACTGCTCAAGATGGATTTCCTCGGTTTGAGAAACTTGACCATCATTAACGACTGTATTGAGAACATCAAAAAAAGGCATGGTATCACCATAGTTCCCGATGAGATTCCGCTCGACGATCCGGCTACATTTGCGCTTTTCCAGCGGGGAGAGACCAATGGTATCTTCCAATTTGAATCGGCGGGAATGCAAAAACACCTCAAGTCGCTAAAACCCGATAAATTCGACGATCTCATTGCGATGAACGCCCTCTACCGCCCGGGTCCGTTGGAATACATACCCAACTTCATTAGGCGCAAACACGGCGAAGAGCAAGTGGTTTACGACCTGCCCGATATGGAGGAGTACCTCAAGGACACCTATGGGATTACCGTTTACCAGGAGCAGGTAATGCTGCTCTCGCAGAAGTTGGCTGGTTTCACGAAGGGCGAGGCCGACACGCTGCGAAAAGCAATGGGTAAGAAGGATCGAGCAACCCTGGATAAAATGAAACCCAAGTTTATTCAGGGAGCCAGTGAAAAAGGACATCCGGGCGAGGTATGCGAAAAAGTATGGACCGATTGGGAAGCATTTGCCTCCTATGCCTTTAACAAATCGCATTCAACCTGCTACGCGTATGTCGCTTTTCACACCGCCTTTCTAAAAGCCAATTACACGGCCGAATACATGGCTGCGGTGCTCACCAACAACATGAGCAACATAAAGAGTGTTACCTTCTTTATGGAAGAGTGCAAGCGCATTAAAGTACCTGTGCTCGGACCCGATGTAAACGAATCGGATTATGTCTTTCGCGTGAACGACCGAGGTGAAGTTCGCTTTGGTCTGGGCGCTATCAAAGGGGTTGGCGAAGCAGCAGTAGCCTCTATTGTATTAGAAAGGGAAAAAAACGGGCCCTACCTCAATTTCTTCGATTTTGTGAAACGCCTGGACTACAAATCGGTTAACAAAAAAACCATAGAGTCGCTCATCCTCGGCGGGGCACTAGACGGATTTACCCCCTTGCACAGAGCTCTTTATTTCAGCGACACCGAGGGCCAACCCTTTTTGGAAAAATCGCTTCGATTTGGGCAGAGTTACCAGGAAGCTGCCACCGCACCGCCCGACTTATTTGGTGGATCGGCTGAAATCACCATCACCGACCCACCGGTTCCCAAGGTTCAGCCCTGGCCCAAACTGTTGGAATTATCCAAGGAAAAGGAGGTATTGGGAATTTTCCTAACCGGTCACCCCTTAGACAATTACAAGACAGAAATTGAGCATTACTGCACAGCCAAGTTAACCGACCTACAAAATCTCACCGCCTTAAAAGACAAGGAGATAACCTTTGCGGGCATTCTCATCGGCTCACAGGAACGCGTAGACAAAAACGGCACCCCTTTTGGCATTTTCAGCCTGGAGGACTTCAGCGGAGTACACGAATTTAGAGCGTTTAAGGAAGATTACACGCGAATCAGGCAATACCTCGTTCCTCAGAGCTTTTTATTTTGCAGAACCAGCATAAGTCCGGCTTGGAAAGGCTCCGACCGCTTAGATATCAAATTTAAGGACGTTCAGTTTTTGAGCGATGTACTGGAAAAATACACCAAAGAAATATCGATTAACCTGCCTTTCGACGGGGTAACCGAATCGTTTGTTGACGAATTGATCGCCTGTGTATCGGCCTTCCCAGGTAATTTGCCCCTGAACTTGGCCATCGTACATTACGAAAAAGGCATGGAGGTAAAACTCTCTAGCAAAACGTTCCGGGTGTCGGCCAACAAAGAATTGCTCGACGGACTTCAAAACGCCCTTCGCGAATTGGGGACTTTTGAATCAAACGACCAGCTTTTTACCCGATTTGAGGCAGGTAAAGGTCGATTGATTATTGGGGCCTCGAAACACGCTATTGTTAAACCCATCAGCAGCGAAGATGAGGCATCCATGCCTGAGGATGTGTTTGAAGAGGAACTGGAAATTTAATCCAACATCAGTAACTGGTGGTTCACTCGGCTTTGAGCAAGATCCCGTTTCTATATGCCTCCCAGATTTGCTCCTCAATAACTTGAACGATTTTCAAGCGTTCGTTGGCGTCCTCTACCCCAAAAGCTGCTGATATTTCAGCAATCACCTCTGCTACCCTTGCAGGTTGAGAGAACGACGCTAGCAAGAGATGCAAAAAATCATTTAACTCTTGGGCCTGAACCCCAATGGGTGTGCGGATCACCAAATGCATCAACCTATGGTGTTTCCAGAGTCGGCAATCCTCATCCAGCACCAGCTGTTCCGGCAGACCGGCAGCGGGATTGAGCTGATTGACATAGCTTCTTTTGACAAAAAGCCAGCTCTGACTCGGGCCTTGCAGATCGAATTTGGCCAATTTATGCTCCCATCGCAGTTCGGCTAGCGCTTCTGTGAGGTGATTTGATGAAAAGTGTAGCTCCGCGCGCGACACAAAGGTGCGAATGGCATGGGCTTCCAAGTTTTCGAAAACGGCATCATCCAGCTGCAAAACGCTGCTGGGGAAATACTTAGAGAGCAAGGTTCGCATGATGGGTTTGGGGATGGGTCGTTTCTTGGGAAGGCAAATCTCCACCCGCGGGGCCAGCAACGAGGGCAGGGCGCCATCAGTCAGATATCGCAAATAGAAATAGGCAATCCCTGCCATTCCCATGAACAAGCTGGTATCTTCGTCGTTTACACTCTGGTTGTAACCCGAAGGGCAATACCCTTTCTGGGCGTGAAAATCAAGGCTTTGTTCAGCCACCTGTCCGGCAAGCTGAAGATATTTGGGGTCTTTGAGCACTTCATAGGCGAGAACAAACAAATCGGCATTTCCGCCACCGCCGTGACAAAGGGTGAAGGTAAAACGCTTATCGGGTTGATTTACATCGCTTTCTACCGTTTTGTTAATGGCCTTGACACCCGTCCTCAGGACCTTCAAATCGCCTGTTTGTTGGTAAAAACGCAGCCGTGCAAGCCCAATACCCGCTGCCCCGTGGCACCAAGCATTCATGTCGTGATGCTGTTCAAAAAAAGCTTTATTCCCTGAAGCGTACTGTTGGGCATACAATTGTTTATCGGCATCAGTATAAGCTCCCCTTCTAAAATCGGGCCAGTTTTTTTGATCCTTATCGAAGTGATAATCTTCATATGCAAAAGCCAATCGGCTAACAAGTAACCAGCCATCGTTGCGGGTAAATCGGGCCAATTCGGCAAAAGCATAGGCCACACCCGAAGCTCCGTGCGAAAATCCACACAAGCCACATACTTGTTGCCCTCCTCTGTCCCAATAGAGTCCTTTGGGAGTAAGCCACGCCTTGTCTAACAGGGCATAAGCCAATCGCTCTATGTAATCGGTGATATCCAGATCGGGAAAATGAGGCTGCAAAAACATCAATCCATGCATTTGGCCTGCCATTCCGTTTATGTAATCATCTACCATTCCCAAAGCGGGGTCGGTCGACAAACACTCCAACACAATCTTTCGAGCCGCGTTGTACCAGCGATCATTGGGTTGGTGCAAATGCGCCTCCACTAATGCCGTTGCCAAACCCAGCCATCCGGTCACAAAAGCCTGACTGTGCGGTACCCCCTGCTCTACACGCGAGGCACACCAATCCATTGCTTCAGAGGCTGTCATCAAATGCCCAGGATCACCGCTGATTTGACCATAGCGCTGAAAAAAAAGGGCAATACCACCCACCCCACAATACAAACTCTCTGACTGCTGTCGAACTATCTGCGCATTGTCATCTAAACCCTGCGTAGCCCAGGTACGTCCATTTGTTTCGGTTACGGATTGATTATGAATCTTTTGTACCAAGGTTTCTATCTCCCGCCTCAAACGAGATTCCAAGTTGCTTTTGTTCATAAAGCGCTAGTTAGTTGTTTTTTCTGAAATCCAGAATTAGGAATTATCGATTCCTTTTGCGATATTTCCCTGTCGGAAACGCGAAGAGATTTCGATGAGTTGAATGATTTCGTCGACTATTAAACTTTTGTATCCGACAAGAAAAGTAGAAGTAAAGATCAACAAACAAAAACCTAAAATCAATGAAAAAAGCCAAATTACACCTAGCAGACCTCAAAGTGAAGAGTTTTGTGACCGAATTGCCCAACGCCCAGCATGTAAAAGGTGGAGCTGCTGCTATTAAAACACTTCCCCTGAACGAATGCATTTCAGACATGGCGTATTCTGCCTGTCAAACATGCCAATTTCAGTGTACTACTATTGAATAAGAACTCCCATGAAAAAGAAACTTGCGCTACATGAGTTAAAGGTGAAGAGCTTTGTGACTCAACTTAAGAGCACCGGAAGTGTTAAAGGTGGTTTTGAACCTAGAACATTAACCGACTGCTTAACCGGTATTTACCCTACCCTACCCGTTACGGCTTGCATTGAAAACGGCAGTAATGGTTTCAACTGCCCTACGGAGATGCCTATTTGTGCTAACACCACTAATTGACGGTTATGAAAAAGAGGCTGTCCCTTCAACAAATCAAGGTAAAATCCTTCGTTACGGCTGTTGAGCAACCCTCGCAACATCAAATTATGGGTGGAGCTCAGGTTCAAACGGGAACCAACGGATGCACGGCTATGAGTTGCGGCATCGTTGCGTGTACCCGCATCATATTACAATGCCTCTAAGGCCTTGTACCCTGTGGTAATCGCGCGTATGTGACCGATCCCATATCAGTCTTCACGGTACCACACACTTTTTCAAAGAGAAAATCGCCCTATTGGGGGCGATTTTTTTTTGTCGATGTGCCGGATACGAAACGATAGCCGAGGCCCAATGACGGAATCCACGTTTGATTAGATTCTTTGTGGAAAATAGGGGCATAGATAAACCAGTGCCGAATATCTACACGGGGTCCCACGCCCAATCGGGCTCCTAACTTTCCGTGATGCAAATACAGCGACGGAAAGGCGCCTACACCTAGCTTGATCTTCGAGGAGACCGCTAGCAGCAATGAAGGTCCACCAACTGTCATGGAATAAAAATCGGCGCCCACACTTAGGCCCAAGCTTCCCTCCAATCGAAACTCGGTGCGGGCGTCAGCCGCCATTTGATCTTGGGCGTGAATGAAAACCGGCGATACAGACAATAGCAAGGCAATGAAAAGCCTTTTCGGAAATGGGGATATCATAAAATGTTTATTCTTTTTGCTGTTATGGATTTGTATTCATCTCTCTGTTAAACGGCAGTAAAGCAAACAAAAGCCTGACTGCCTCAATTAGTTATCATTTAGCAAAACTATATCGCAAGGTAATGCCATAGGTTCGGGGATCACCCAACACACCGGCATAATGGCCCGTATTACCCGCCGCGGGCAACAGTTGCTCAAAGTAGTCTTTGTTGAATACATTGCGGGTCCATAGTAAAACGGAAAATCCATTGTTTAGGTTGATTCCTGCACGAGCGTTGACCAACTGGTAGGCCTCTATATTCAGCACCTTTGAGGGGGAGGGACTAGACGAGAAACCCGATCGATAAAATACATCGGCTCCGGCAAAGATGGGGTATTGGCGGTTGAATACCCGTACTTCCTTGCGCCATTCTACACTAGCTGAAGCATTCCATTTAGATACTCCCGGCAGAACCCCTCCTGATATATCGGCAAAAGCCACTTGCTTCCCATCAACGGTTTTACCCGTTTCTTCCAAAGGCAATGGTGCATTGGTGAATGTGATGTATCGGGCATCCAAATAGGTAACAGAAGATGTGAAACTAATCGTCTTGCTCACGTTTCCAGCCAATTCCAACTCTACACCCTCGGTGCGAACCTGCTCGGCATTGGCCAGGTATCCGCGGTTAACACCCAGCTGAGGCGATTGAACCAAGGTTTGGTAATTGAACACATCGGTTCGGAACAAACTGGCGTTGATTTTGAGATTCTTGATGGGCTCTGATTTAAAACCTACCTCAAAATGCCTGGCGCGCTCGGGTTTGATAACCGCCAACTCAATCATGGGTTGACCGTTTTGTGTAGGGAGGCCGCCGAGGTTTAAGCCAACCGGTTTAAATCCGAGTGATCCCGTAGCAAAAGCCATCAGATGTTCGGATGGATTGTACTGCACAGAAAATTGTCCAGACGAGTTCCAATCATCAACATCGGCGCTGAACGACTGATTGGTATACACACTTCGTTGAAAAGATAACAGCGTGCTGTCGGTTGTCGATAATCCACCGTATACCACGCGTTTGAAATCAATGGCCTTTTGGTCGTAATTCAGGCGAATGCCGGGGATTAAAACCCACTTATCGGTAACGCGCACGTCGAACTGACCAAATAGGGCTCCGCTGAAGTTATAAAAAGATGGGTTGGTGCGGATGCCGTATCCGTCGAGCAATCCGGGGGTTTGCCAGAGGGCATTTTGATTGGTTTGCGCAAACCTCCATTGATCTTTACCGGATTCCTCCACGTGTGCTCCCACGGCCTCAAGCTGCTGATAAAAAGCAAAAAATCCCAACACACCTTTGACCCGATTGCCAAATTCGCCCGAATAACGGGCTTCCTGCGACCACTGGTGGTGTACCGAAGGGGCCTCTGATCGCGCTAAGGCCTGAAGTCCCGTGAAATCGCGATCGTTTGATGGCCCCCACAACCAACTTCTCCAGGCCGATGTGAATGTAAGTGTACCGCGATTCAATTGCACATCCGTTTGTGCCGAGATACCACCCATATCCTGATTCGAACGCCATGGAGTATCGTGATCAATCTGCCGGTTAAATGGATTGGGGTTGGGGATCGCATAATTTAAGTCGCGCGCAATCGCCTCAAACTGTCGAAATTCGGCGCGCTGTGTGCGGGTTACACCCGCATATACCTGAGCATACCCATTGGGACGTTGGCGGGTCCAATCGGCAATCCACCTCATTTTGGTTCGCTTGCTAAGTATCCAGAGCAACTGACCTCGAAAGCCCAGGTTGCTGAGGGAGTTAACCTTCTCTTGGGTCACCGTGTTGTACAGCGTGCCGTCGCGATGGGTTCCCGTGAAAGAAATTCTACCGGCTAGCTTATCCTTTATCAGGGCTCCTGTCAACGAACCCTTCGATTGCACAAAACCTAAATTTCCCACTGCCTGCTCCCAGATACCAGATGTGAAGAAACTCGCCTCTTTACTGGTAACATTGAAGGTTCCCGCCACGGTGTTCTTGCCAAAAAGGGTTCCCTGTGAACCTTTAATAACCTCAACCTGCTGCACATCAATAAAATCGAGCGTTGCAGCGGCAGGCCTCGCATAGTAAACGCCGTCGACATAGAACCCCACTCCGGGGTCGATTCCATCGTTGGTCAATCCGTAAGTTGAACCAATACCCCTAATGTTAAGGGTTGTATTCCTTGGATTGGAAGAGTATAATTGAACAGATGGCAATAACTCCTTCACTCGATTTACATTAAAGGCAACGCTGTTGTTTATTTCACGGGAACCCACCACAGAAACCGATACCGGTATTTTTTGCAACTCCTCGCTCCGACGCCGAGAACTCACCACGACTTCCTTGAGCTCCGATTGACTGGCTTGCAGCGCCACGGTCAGTTTGCCATCAGCTGGAATAGGAACGCGCTTTACCTCATAACCCAGCATTTGGATGACCAACTGGGATTTTTTATCCACATTGGCAGGCAGCGTGAAAGCCCCAGTGGCATCCGACGCTGTTCCAGTACTGGTGTTTTCTACCTGAATACTCGCCCCGGGCAGCAGTTCTCCGGTGCTTTGGTCGATGACTCTGCCACTGATCTGTGCCTGAGTCACACCGCCAAACAGCAGTACTGTTAAAACCGCTATTTTCCGTTTGATTTTATATCCTATCATTTTTATATGATTTATCAATTTGGATGCAAAAATATAAATCATATTATTTCTACCAAGTTAGTATGAAATAAAAATTAAAAAAGAACCGCGAGTCATGGGTCATCAGTGCATGGCCTACAGTGCCTTGCAAATCAGGTATCCGAGATAGCCTTCATCTCTATTTTGCACGCCGACCCTGTTGTTGACCATGTGAACGAAGCTGGCGTAAATTGACCAAAATTGAATCCGATCGAAGGGTGTTTCAAATCGATCGTGTACCGGCGTCTGTTGTTCAAAAAAAGCGACCTGATTGTTCCGCGCCAGGAGTTGCAGTTGATCTACAGTTTCTTTCGAGCCTTTGATCCAGGCTTGCACCCAGTCGTCTTCATACTCTTGGGGAGCGTCCATTGAATCCCAGAAGGCCTGCACAAAAGGGAGAAGAACCGATTTTTGCTCTTCAAACTGGCGATCAAAGACCTCTACTACCGCGTAGAGCGCTTTTTCTTTCTCCTCATCTCCTAGGGTTTGCGATACGGCCATGGGCAGCCACGATTGAAAAATCCACCCAAAAAATTCTGCCGCCTCTAATTTCGACATACCTGCAGCATGCACAAATGCGAGGTGCATTTGTATGGCACTTCCCAGCGCTGCATCATAGTCCCAATCTTGCGTTTCGGCCATCACCTCCAATACGGTGTAGCTAGAACATTGAAATAGCGATTCGGCAACGGGAAGTGCATGCGGGCCGCCATATCTAGCGACCTCAGGTTCATAAGCGATCCATTGCAAGCTATTGTTGGGATACCACTCGTACTGAAGTGCTGCCTCTGCGTAGGCCTCGCTTTCGTAATTCGAAGGCTTTTCGCGAAGGTACTTCCCTACCTCCTCAGTCAATTGAGCCTTTACGTCTTGTTCGAATGCGGCATTTACCAAAAAACGCAATCGCAGATGGGGTCCCTTTTCCCAGTACCGAATGAAAAAGAACTTATCGACCTTGCCTTGTTGTTGCATCGATTCGGCCAATGGTTTAACCAAATCGACCAGTATTTGGTCCCAAGGCTCGGCGTAGAAAATATAAAGTGAAAGCCAATTCATGTTGTAATAGGTTGATTATACATTCTTTAAATGCTTTTCCATTGAACGACGCACTCATTGACCCACCGTTCGCCATTGCATTGTAGCATTTGATCTTCGCCCGGAAAAGCTTCGTCCACCCGCAATTGAACGGGAACCCGGGCTATCATGTCTGCGAATAAATTAACCAAGAGAGGTGAGGTAAAGCTGATAAACTGCGGTTTGTAACCGTCTCGACCCAGACGCCTCAACTGCTCATTGTTTAAACCTTGTTGTTCACCGCTGTTGGTGAGGTAGATAAAAACCCTGTCTGGTATGCCTAGATCATTTCGCCAACCTGAGATGAGCTCGAATCGCTGTGCATCTGTCATTTGTGCATCACAAGAAGGAAGCTTACTAACGGGCACCATCCACCGACTTCGCTGAAGAATTAGCTTTTGATTGTATACCACACGAGGATAGCGAACCACTTCGTTTTCTTGGGTTTGAAACAACTGATTCACTGCGGTTACGGCAGGATAGAGTTGCGTAGCTTTAACCGGCGAGAACTTAGCCAACAGCTGAAACAGTTGCGATCGGCCTCTCTGGCCTTGAAAGCCCAAATCGTATACTTCCGCTCTTTTTCCTGATGATTCCTGGATTAAATACAAGCTGCCATCGTTCTCTTTGCCGATCAGCAAGTCGGTAATGGGTACCTGAGCATCGTGAGGAAGTGAGTTTTGCCCCCCCGGCATCCATATTTCCCGGCCCATGAGCGGGGGATGTAGATTGGCATTAAACATCGAGGCATCGGCATTTTCAATGCGAATTACGTCCTCATGAGCATTGTCGGCCCGAATAGCGTCGGTAAATGTATCGTCGAACATGTGCAAAAAACGGCTAAACATCTTGCCGTTTCCCGCAAAAACCCCGTTTAACACCGCCGACAATCCCAGGTCCGATGCAAAAGGCTGAATAAAAGCACCTCTCGAACTTCCACCGGATGTAAGAACCGGGAAAAACGGATCCAAGTCCCTAGAACTCAAATGAACCACAGGAAGAGAAAGAGATTTAGTTTTGAGTGCGTCAGTAAACTGACTTACTTTGTCATTTAACGCCTTTCGTTTCTCCTCAAATTGAGGTAAATCTATTACCGGTGCAGCTACTTCATTTTTTTCTTTGGCCTCTTGCTGACGCTTCGCCTCTGGTATTTTGACCAATCGAAAGTAATCTTCGTAGAATGTCATAACCGGCACCCTGTTTTCGCTTGCGTATTGCTGGGCAAAGAATACCCGCATTTTCTCCTGCTCCTCCTCCATTCCATCAAATTCAAGCATGCGATTCACCAAGTCATCGGCTTGCGCGAGTACCTCTTGCATCGCCGCTGCTTGCACCTGTATGGAGGCACTGGTGGTAGTGTCTTCATAGAACATTTGCTCGGGCTTGAAATGAAAATATGTGCTTGATTGATGCTGAAAAACTTGGTCCTCGTCGAGTTTTTTCTCTTTGGGGTCTTCTTGAGGTTGATTTTTGGCGGCTGCAGCTATTTTCTTCGCTGCCTCGGCTTCCAATTCTTCCCTTGAACGCCTTTCTTCAGCGGGTAATCCTGCAGCCTCGTGCAGTTGCATGCAAACTGCGCGGAATTGAGCGTGTGCTTCCTGAAGCAGCTTTTGCCGACCTGCTACATCGGCGTGTTGATAAGCCACGGCTTGGTTTCGCATCGATTCAAGGACTTCCATTAAAGGTTGGGCAAGGCTGGTATGAGGCAGCCAATCGGTCAATACAGCTCTCAAGCGCCGGTCCCAGAACGGATCCAAGCCACTCACCCCGAGATCGAATTCAATAAAACCGTAATCGACCAGTTGCTTTAAATAACCCTCAATTTCCTCAGCAGGGGCATCGATGTATTCCTCGTTTACAATTTCATCGACCAAAGTGCCAAGTGAAACAGCCGTTTCCTGACCTGCGATCAACTCATGAAAGAGCTCAACGACAGGGTTGTGTGGAATGCGCTGAAACGATTCGATATTATTGTGGTTGGTCAGAAAAACGTAGTTTTCTTGCTGGAGCGTTAATGTAGGATTTAAACGGATTTGAATGCAGCGATAAAGCTCAGGGACTTTGCAAATCAGGGTATTCAGATAACCAAACAACGCGTTATTAAGCGTTACGCTGCTTATGATGGTATGTTGACCATCGACGGTCATGGTCATCGCCTCGCCCGCTTCATCTTCATTATACGTGCCGTGAATGAGGTTGGTAAAAGTACTGAATGGCGAAGTCTTAGCCGCCATGCGGGTGATGTATTTGAGCAAACTCTCCTCGGTCTTCAATTCCTTTTTACGCAGCTGATCGAGGTTCTTTTGGTATCCGCTTATGTTGTTCAACAGAGCCTGACTGGATAGAATCAAGCCCTTTTGTAGATCTTTGTTCTGAGCCAGCTCGGCTAAATTTTCCCTGCTCTGTTTACAGGCTGCTGCATAGGCATCGGCAAAAGACCGACTAAGCTGTTCAACGCGTTCCACATCGGCAGACCACTGTCCAAACCATTGCTTCACATCGGGTTGGATTAAGCCTTCCAACCGTTCGCGCTCAGCAGCTTGCAAGGTTTTACCTTGGAAAATTTTGCGGCGCAAGTTGATCATTTGGTTTTGGATCTTGCTGTCGCTTACCGTGGCAATATAACCGTGGAGAGCCTCCGATAATTGCAAGGCGCTTCGCTTTGAAGCCATCTTGGCCTCGGTCAGTTGAAGGCATGGGTCAATCAAACCTCGCTGTTCCAGCCCGCGAAGACTGGTAAATGGCATCCCAGAAACACGCGCAATAAAATGAGGGAATAGCTTCATGAATTACTTTTTAATCACCGATCGAATTTGATAGAATAAACGCTCCAGCAACCGGAGGTCGGCCGTAATAATTTCGGCAGTACCGCTCATCTCGTTGTTGAAGTTAAGTTTCTTTTTGTAAGTGGTGACAGGTGGGTTGGGCAAGGAAACCTCGACCAAATAGAGGTTGTTCTTAGCCGAAGGTGAGATGGATTTAACCCGGCCTTCCAGCATGCCAAATTCTTTGAACGGATAACCATCCAACTTGATGTTTACGCGCTGGCCCAATTCAATTTTGCCCAAACCAAAGGCAGGGACAAAACAGCGGGCAACCAAATCCCGACTTTTGGGTACCACCCGAAGGATTTCATCCCCCGGTTTCACAAACTGGTTGTCGGCAAAGTAATTATACAGCGCCACCTTGCCATTCGACGATGCCTCTATCACGAAACGCTGCTCCCACGCATTAATCGCACTTTGCATTTTCTTGAAGCTTTCAACAAAGGCAATGGCGTATTGGCGGCGAAGGTCTTTATATTGTTGTTCCACATCCAACATCGACTTTTCATACTCACGCAGTTGAATCTCGTTGTTTACTTGAGTGATTTCGGTATTCTTAAACGCAAATTCCTTCTGCAAAAAATCGGCTTCGGAGCGATCCATTTCCGCCTGAGCAATGACCTTTGCTTCAAAGAGCTTTCGGTCGCGGTTGTACTTTCGTTTGGCGATCTCAAGGTCCTTGGTCAATACATCCTGTTGACTACCCAACTTTTGATTGAGCTGCAGATAGTATTGGTACTGATTGGCCAGCGCCCTTATTTTGCGCGGATAAAAATCGTCGGCAACAAATGATCTCCAGGTGTTGTACTGGCTTTTTAAGCTGCTGAAATCGCTTTGCAAATCACCCAACAGCAGGGGGCGATCGAAATCCAGAACGACATCCGCCTCCTGCGTTGCCAATATTTCGGTTTGGGAATCGAGCATGTCCCTTAAATACCTCACATCCTCGAAGCTGGACGCGTTGTCGATAAGAGCCAACAGGGTGCCCTTCTTCACCTCTTGGTTGTTTTTGACAAACAACTTGAGTTGGCCTGCACTTTGGGCGATGTGCTCGATGGTAGGCGATTGACCCGTAACCGATACCGAGCTGGTGATGATCTCGGGGTATTTGATAAACCAAGTGCCGATCAACAGCAAGGCAATGATCAACAGTATGGCCATGTTGCCATAACGGATCATCTTACCGGGTTCGTAACTCAGTATTTCGTGAACCCCTTCGCCACGCAGTGATAGTTCGTCTTCGCTATTGTGATTAGGCATCGAGTTCTAATTGATTTTTCACCAGTCGATAATACGTTCCTTGCTGTTCAATAAGTTCTTTGTGCGTTCCGCGTTCAATGATTCTGCCCGCCTCCAGCACCACAATCTGATGGGCGTTTTTAACCGTGCTCAGGCGGTGCGCCACCACAACCACTGTTTTGCCGTCGAAAAACTTCTCCAAATTCTCCATGATAACCTTCTCATTGTTGGCATCAAGGGCATTGGTGGCCTCGTCGAAAAAGATAAACTCCGGATTTTTGTAGGCTGCGCGAGCAATCAACAATCGCTGTTTTTGTCCTTGGCTTAGCCCTACTCCATCTAAACCAATTTTGGTGTTAAAACCCAATGGGAGTTTCTCAACCAGCTCCATGATATTGGCAATTTGACAGGCTTTAACCAGTCGGTTGCGGTCGATTTTCTCCACCCCAAGGGCAATGTTGTTGGCAATCGTATCTGAAAATATGTAACCGTCTTGAAGCACAGCGCCACAGCTCTGCCGCCAGACCTGATTGTTGATGGTATCCAACCTTACATCGCTAACCTTGATATCTCCCTTGGTTGGCTGATAGAACTTGAGCAACAGTTTGAGCAGGGTTGTTTTACCGCTTCCGCTCATGCCTACTATGGCCGTTACCTTTCCTGGAGGAACATACAGGGTAAGGTCTTTCAACACCATTTCAGAGTGCGGACCGTCGTATTGAAAGGACAGATTATTAACCGAAAGGCCTTTGTCTGCCGGCAATTCGGTAACCAGTTGTTGGTCGGTTTCCTCATCCGGCTGATCGTAAATTTCACCCATCCGCTCTAAACTCATCTTGGCGTCTTGTGCGCTCTGCAAAAAACCAATTAACTGACTGAGCGGACCATCGAGTTGGCCGATGATGTAGGTCACGGATAACATCATACCCAGGGTGAGGTCACCGCTGATAACTGCTTTAGCGGCCACAAAGGAAATGATGATGTTCTTCGATTCGTTGATAAATAAACCCCCAGAAAGCTGATACTGACTGAGGTTCAACCCCTTCACGTTAAGCTTGAACAACAAAGCTTGAATATGACCCCACTCCCACCTTTTTTGACGCTCGCAATTGTTCATTTTGATCTCCGCCATGCCGTTGATCATCTGAATCAAGTTGCTTTGATTGTTGCTCAATTCCACGAATCGCTTGTTGTCTATCTCTCGGCGCTTTCGCATAAAAAGCAGGATCCATGCTATGTATAGGATGCTTCCTACAAAGAAAATGGCAAAGATGGATAGGTTGTAATACAACAGAACGCAACCAAAAATCAGAAAGTTGATAGATGAAAAGAGGATGGTTAAACTGTTGTTGGTCAGGAAAAGTGAAATCCGTTGATGATCGCTTATGCGCTGCATGATATCGCCGATCATTTTCTGATTGAAAAAGGCGATGGGCAAACGCATCAGTTTGATCAAAAAATCAGAAATGATCGATACGTTGATGCGCGTTCCCAAGTGAAGGAGAATCCAACTTCGAATGATTTCAACCGATGTTCGCGAGGCAAAGACCATCAATTGAGCAATCAGAATGAGATAGACAAAATCGATATCCCGATTATTGATCCCGTAATCGACGAGGCTTTGCGTTAAAAAGGGAAAAATGAGCTGAAGTAAGCTACCGGCAAGCAATCCAAAGAAGAGTTGGATTATTACTCGGCGGTAATCGCGCAAATAGGAGAATAAGAAGGCAAAACCCTTGCGATCTACCTTTTCGTCGCCTGACTTTTCATAGAATTCGCGGCTGGTCTCTAAAAGCAAAACAACTCCCTCAGGCTCGGATCCAACCTGCCATCCGCGCAAAAATTCTTGTTTGCTGTAAACTACGATGTCAGTAGCAGGGTCCCCCACATAGACCTTGTCTTTGGTAATTTTGTAGACCACCACGAAATGGCTCTGATTCCAGTGGGCAATACAGGGCAACGGTGCCTCTTCGGCGAGCTTATCAAACGGTATCTTGGCCGCAAGCGACCGCAATCCGATGCTTTCGGCTCCATCGCTCAATCCCAGAAGAGACACCCCCTCACGGGTTACAAAACACCTGGATCTCAGTTCTTGTAAACTGTAACTTTTGCCATAGAACTTGGCAATCATCCGAAGACAAGTCGGACCGCAGTCCATCTGGTCCAATTGTCGATAATGAGGATATGATTTTGAAAACAGGCTCAAGTAATTCACATTTACGCGGCTGAATTTAGAAAAACAATGCGATCCAGCCGATTCAAGAAGCATAATTTCGTCCGCAGCAGAGACTGTAGAGGCAAATTGGTTAAATTTGATAAAACCCCGCCTATGAAACGCCTTGTATTTTCGCAGCTCATACAGCTGCCCCCTTCCGAAGTGTATCGATTGATGATAGACGACGAAATGTATCGCAAATGGACCTATATTTTTTGTCCGGGAAGTTTTTATCAAGGCAGCTGGATAACCGGTGAAACCATTGATTTTCTCATGATTGATGAACATGGTAAACCTCAAGGCTTGCACAGTTTGATTGAACGGGCTGTGGAGGGTCAAGAAATAGTCATTAAGCATCTCGGTGCGATAAGCGACGGCAACATAGACTTGCATAGCGACGAGGTGAAAAAATGGTCGCCAGCCTACGAAATATACCGCTTTGAGGCCGTCGACAGCGGTACCCTTGTCACCACCGAAATCGATTGCACCGAAGATCACATAAAATACTTTGAGGAGAAATGGCCTGATGCATTAGCTTTGTTAGCACAATTGTGCGAGAAAACATGGCAAACAGAACGGGATTTAACGGCAAAGTAGTTTGGATCACGGGAGCTTCATCAGGCATTGGTGAGGCACTCAGCAAGTCGCTGGCGAGACAGGGAGCCATTTTGTATCTCAGCGCAAGATCCCTTGACGCCCTCGAAAATACTGCGCGACAATGCCGAGATATCGGAGCTCAAGCCCATGCCTTGCCCCTCGATGTAACCGATTCATCGGCTATCAAGGCCGCCTATGATCGCATCAAAAACGAACAAAACAAGCTCGACGTGCTCATCAATAATGCGGGCATCAGCAGCCGTGGACTGGTGGTAGAAAGCTCCATGGAGGTGTATCGAAAAGTGATGGAAATTGATTTCTTCAGCACTGTGGAAGCCACCAAAACCGTGCTCCCCGACATGATCCAAGCAAACAGCGGGCGGATCATCGTCATAAGCAGCTTGATGGGCAAGTTTTCTACCCCTTACCGCAGCGCTTATTGTGCCGCAAAGCACGCCCTTCACGGCTTCTACGACAGCCTTCGGGCCGAAGTTTTTAAACACCACATTCAAATCCAATTGGTGTGCCCCGGGTTTGTAAGTACCCAAATTGCATACAAGGCCCTCAATCACCAAGGCCAAAGCCGTTTGGTGAACGATGAATCGAACAAGAATGGATTGCCACCCGATGAGTTCGTAGATCGCCTGATGCCTCAATTGCTCGCCGGAAAAGACGAAATCGTCATCGGGGGAAAAGAAACACGCGGGGTTTGGGTAAAACGCTTCGCGCCTGCCCTGCTAAACCGCATCATGCGCAAGTTCGAACCCAAGTGATCGGGTCATACCCTTTTTAGGGTATTTTACAGGCTGTATTTGTAATTAATCTAAATAGAGATAATCTTTGCCCCGTTAAAATAAGATACACTCTATATGAAATCTCAATTACTGCGCCGGTCTGTTATTCTCTCTACAGCGGTCATCGCTTTCGCATCTTGCGGGAAAGACGAAAATACATTGGTGAATAGCCCGAAAAATGCTTTTCGTCAGCCTATGGCTATCGATCAGCTCAAGGACACCACAAACTATGTGAATGCCTTCACCGATAACGGTGTTAGCACCGTAGACATGACTATCGGCAACAATGTATACCAAATGTTTCGCGCCATTGACGCCTATGGCAAATCACCGGCTTCTTCGGGCAATCCTATTTCTGCCGAGGTGTTAAACAATATGTTCACCAACACCAACAATCCGTACTCCGGAAACTTCGCCAATTTGAATACCGCGGCTGAAAAAATGAGTGCCTTTACAGGCATCAACGGCGAAAATCGCGCGGCGGTTATCGACACGTTGGAGCTTTGGTTCGAGAAATTAGCTGCTGCCAGTGCCTTTGCTGGTCAAACTGGCGGCGAAGGAACTGCGGGAATCCTCACCACTGCAACGGGTTCGCGTTATTTAGTGGACGATAAAGGAATTGAATGGATTCAAGTTATTTTAAAAGCATTAATCGGAGCTTATCAATTAGATCACATAAGCAACACCCTGCTGGTAGACCGTTCACTCGATGCCGATAACACCAAAACCCTTGCGGGTAAAAATTACTCTCAGCTGGAGCAAAATTGGGATCAAGCATACGCCACCCTTACCACCCGTCCGGTTTACGGCTCAGCGGCCACCAACCAGAGCAGCGGTGAATCATTCATGGGTACGTACATCTGGGAATACAACAAAGACGCTTTCCCAAGCACTCATATCAATTTCTTAAAAGGCCGAGGTGCCATCGTGAATGGCGACCGTGCTCTGCTGGCCGAACAAGCCAACAAACTCAGAGAGCAATTGGAACTCACCATGGCTAAATCGGCTGTTGCCTACTTGAGCAAATTCATCAATAACGTGGGTATCGACAACGCCGTTGCCGCTCACGCCATGAGCGAAGGCATGGGCTTCATTTACGGGTTGAGATTCTGTAAAATTAAGGGGGGTACCGCAAGCTTTTCCGACGATGTGCTCAACGATATAGGGTTTTACGGTACAGGAATTTGGTCGTTAACAGCCCAGGATATTACCCGCGCCTCGAACAAAATTAAAAGCCAATTTAACCTGTGATTTTTCAAACCACAGAACCATAAAATACGTTTTCTTAACTGGGACTGCTGAAAGGAGCAGTCCCCTTTTTGCAGATAGGACATGAGAGAGATAGTAGTGATTTTGACCGCGTTTTTAGCACTAGCCTGCACCAAAAACCCGATTGACCAACCTGAAGCACAGGCGGCGGGTCTAGCCCTCGACCGCCAGGTCATGTTAACGCGAATTGCCGACTCGCTGGTCATACCAGCTTATGAGCAAGCCATCCCCGTACTCAAACAACTGCAAGGTAGTGCTGCCGCGTTTGCTTACCAACCTTCACTGAGTCAATTACAAGACCTTCGCAGCCAATTTGTTACGGCATATACGGCGTGGCAGGCTATTGAACTTCTTGACTTCGGTCCGGCAAATGAACGCGTCCTCAAGCAGTACTGCAACATTTATCCGGCCTCGGTAAGCGGTATCAACGAAAACATTGCGGCAGAAAATCCAAACCTCAATTTGCCCTCATCCTACACCCGGCAGGGATTTCCAGCCATCGACTACCTGATCTACGGCACAGCTAGTACTGACACTGAGGTACTTCAGTGGTTCACCGATATTCAACAAGGAGAGAAACGTCGATTGTATTTGTCGCGCATCGCAGAACTTCTGGTAGAAAGAACAGAAGAAGTTTTAAGTCTGTGGAGAAATTCATACCGCAGCAATTTCATCGGGTCGACTGGACTTGAAAATGGGTCCTCCACCAATGTGATGGTCAATGCGTTGATTATGCATTACGAACGCTTCATCCGCTCCGGAAAAATAGGAATTCCCTCTGGTGTGATGCAAAACGGAGTATTATCTCCCGAGAAAGTAGAAGGTTACTACAGCAAAGTGTACAGCAAACAACTCATGCTCGCAGCGCACAGCGCTTTCAGAAGATTCATCGCAGGCAGCCGACCCGGAACCGAAGAGGGAGGTTTTGGCATCAGCACGTATTTGGCATCGCTCAACGCCGAATTGTCAGCCGATCTGTTGCAGCAATTCACCGCGTGTGAAACTAAAATTTCATTGTTAGAAGACGATTTTAGTGCCCAATTAACTCGAGGCACCGAGCCCTTCTTAGCCGCTTACCTAGAAATGCAAACGGCCATTAAATTGATGAAGGTAGACATGACCTCGGCCATGGGAACCTCTATCACGTACGCAGACAATGATGGAGATTGATTAGGTTGTCCATGTTACAACGGTTACACCAACCAAGCTCCAGCTCTCCTATTGTTTTACTGCGGATAGTCTTTGGGCTCCTGCTGGCAGGCGGCTTGGTTCGATTTGCCCTGAATGGCTGGATTCACGACCTGTACATCGCTCCGCGGTTCCATTTTACATATTTCGGGTTTGAATGGGTAAAGCCCCTGGGCTCTGCCACCTACCTGATTTTTTTGATCTGTTTTATATCCTCTTTGACCTTTGCGGCTGGTCTGTGGTATCGCCTTTCGGCACTCGTATTATTCTTGAGTTTTACTTACATCGAGTTAATGGATAAAACCACCTACCTCAACCACTACTACTTTGTAAGTTTACTCTGCTTGCTGTTTATATTCCTGCCCGCCGACAGGGGTTGGACCCTAGCGCAAGAGCACAAAAAAAACGCCGTCCCCTTCTGGACTGTGGCTTCGGTAAAATTTTTTGTGGGTGTGGTATACGTTTACGCCGGGTTGGCAAAAATCAATTCCGACTGGCTGCTTAAAGCGATGCCCTTGGCCATTTGGCTTCCAGCTCACAACGACACGCCACTCATTGGCCCGCTGTTGGCAAAAACTTGGGTCGCCTATGCCTTCAGTTGGTTTGGCTGCCTGTACGATTTAGCCATCCCCTTTCTCCTAACTTACAAACCCACCCGACTATTGGCTTTTGGGCTCGTATTGGCCTTTCACTTGGCCACGTCGTGGCTATTTCCCATTGGGATGTTTCCGTACATCATGATTGGGGCCTCCTTGATCTTCGTCGACCCCACCAGGCTGGACCAATGGTTAAGTCGATTACCCGCTGTGAAAAGGCCTTTTCATACACGATCTTTCCGTATTCCAAATCAATGGGCTCTTGCTGCAACCGCCTTGCTTTTTGCCTTTCATTTGATTTTGCCCTGGCGCTATCTGTGTTATCCCGGTGAATTGTTTTGGACCGAAGAAGGATACCGGTTTTCATGGCGCGTTATGCTCATTGAAAAAGCGGGAGCTATCGAATACCGCGTGGTTGATGCCATTTCTCAACAAACTACCCGTATTAACAACAGCGACTATTTAACGCCCCTTCAGGAAAAGATGGTGGCTACACAACCCGACATGATCCTCCAATTTGCTCATATTCTTCGGGATGAGTTCAGAAAAAAAGGCATTTCAAACCCACAGATTTACGCCGATACGTACGTTACGCTGAATGGTCGGCGCGGTCGAAAACTAATTGACGAAAAAATAAACCTAGCCGATATTAACGATAGCTTTGCCCCCAAAAAATGGATTACCCCTTTTACCGATGAGATTCTGGGTTTGTAGTTTGTTGAGCATTTGGACCCATTTAGCGGTCGGACAACACAGTTACAATGCCGTGGTGGTCTCTGCTACAACCTTCAAGCCCATAGAGGGTATTTTGGTGATTTGCAGCAACCAACAGCAGCGATTCAGCAATGAAATGGGTGCGGTTTCCTTTGTCAATTTGGTTGATGGCAACTATCAAATTCAGATCCGATCACTCGATTACACCCCTTTAACAACCTCGTTCCAAATCGCGGGTAAAAACGCATCAGATACCCTATACTTGCACCCCAGAAATGAAACGCTAAAAGAGGTAGTCATTGCGGCTAAGCGCGACGAGGTGGATCGCATCAAATTGCGAGGGGTCGAAAATACCGCCATTTACGAAGGCAAAAAATCGGAGTTGATTACCTTGAAACAATTGGTGGTGAACACAGCTACCAACAATCCCCGGCAATTGTATGCCCGAGTTCCGGGTTTAAATATTGTGGAAAACGACAATGCGGGTATTCAACTGAGCATCGGCGGCCGTGGACTGGATCCCAACCGAACCGCGAATTTCAATGTGCGCCAAAACGGATACGACATCAGCGCCGACGCCTTGGGTTATCCCGAAAGTTACTACACCCCTCCTGCCGAGGCTTTGGAGCAGATACAAGTGGTTCGCGGAGCCGCCTCACTGCAGTATGGCACGCAATTTGGAGGCCTTATTAATTTTGTCACGAAACGCCCCAATCCAAATAGAAAATTAGAAGTTATCCTCCGACAAACAGCTGGATCCTTTGGGTTTTTGAACAGTTTTGTTAGTGCCAGCGGAACCTCAAACCAATGGGGATATTACACCTATTTTCAGCACAAACAAGGCAATGGCTGGCGGCCCAATTCGGCCTTCGAACAGCAAACCGCCCATGCACTTTTACTCCGAACCGTAGGCCGCGGTCAGCTGAGCGCTGAATTCACGCACATGAAGTACACCGCCCAACAACCCGGAGGCCTGAGCGACGGTATGTTTGCCAAAGATCCGCGCCAAAGCAACCGAACCCGAAATTGGTTTGCGGTAAATTGGAATCTTTACGCCCTTCAATATACCCTAAAAACCAGCAATCAGGGGGAGTTCAACGCCCGACTCTTTGGCTTAATTGCCAACCGAAGTTCCATTGGCTACCGCCCGAACCGTGTGGAAACCGTTGACGATTTCAAAGAGAGAGACCTGATCACGGGCGACTTCAACAACATGGGATTGGAGCTTCGGAGATTATTCCGTCACAAATTGGGCAAAAAGGATGTAGTTAGTCTTATCGGTACCCGAACCTACCTGGGAAACAATCGCGACCAGCAGGGGCTGGGAAGCACTGGAACTGACGCCAATTTTACCTTTGTCAATCGCGAAGAGTTCATCACTTACGATTACCGATTTCCAAACTTCAATCAGAGCGTCTTTGCCGAACAAGCCTATTATTTAACCGAGAAGCTTAGCGTTACACCCGGTGCTCGATTCGAATTCCTGCAAACCAAAGCCGATGGCTATTACGGTTTCATCTCCCGCGATTTGGCCGATAACATCATTTCTACTTCACGCACATCAGAAACCCGCAACCAGCCCCGGAAATTTGTGATTTTCGGCCTCGGTCTTTCCTACAAATGGAAAAAAAATGCCGAGGTGTACGCCAACATCAGTCAAAATTATCGGTCCATCACTTTTGCTGATATGCGCATCAACAATCCATCTTTTGCCATCGATCCCAATCTACAAGATGAGCGAGGTTACTCGGCAGATCTCGGCCTGCGCAGTAGCCAATCGCAATGGTTAAACTACGATGTCAGCGTATTTGCCTTGAATTACAACAACAGAATTGGAGAAATTCAGCAAGTTGATGCGTTTAATCGGGTGATCAGATACCGGACCAACGTGGGGCGCGCCTTCATCCAAGGTATTGAAAGCTACGCCGAAATAAACGCGCACAAATGGCTTACCCAGAACAACCGAAACTGGCTAATTACCGCCTTTGGAAATGCTGCATTTATTACCTCCCGCTACCTCAGTAGCCTTCAAACTGCAGTGGTTGGCAAAAGAGTGGAGTTCGTTCCGCAACTCACCGCCAAGCTCGGCTTGCGATTGGGATACCAGCGATTCAAGCTGTCTTATCAATTTTCATACACGGATGCTCAATTCACCGATGCCACCAACGGTATAACGGGCGGGCCCACCTCGGTTATCGGTATCATTGGCGCTTACAGCGTTAGCGATCTCAGTGCGTCGTATGAGCTTTCACGCTGGCGCTTTGAAGTATCCGTAAACAACTTGGGCGATGCTCTTTATTTCACCCGAAGAGCAACAGGATATCCCGGGCCGGGCATTCTTCCCTCCGATGGCAGAAGTTTCTTTTTCACCCTTCAATTCAAAATCTAATCCGCGTTTCATCACCCGAACAACCCACCACCGCTTCATCGAAAAGCCTCAGTCAACTGCATACAAAAAGCGCTGCAAACCAGGGTTTACAGCGCTTCGTGGCAATCTTAGGGATGTTTTACAGATTTGCCTCAAATAAACCGCTGGAAAGCGATTAAGACACAACAGGCAAACAGGAGTAAACAATCGGCGATGGTAACAGCCTTTCGCCGATTGTCAAGTATGAGCAATTAATAAATCTCTAACTTTAATTTTTCTTTGATGTAGGAGGCCGGGATCCCGAAGGCTACACCTTCCACTCCAAAACCATTGAGTTTGGAAGATACAATGCCCTGCACCACACCGTCTGGACCAACCAACGGACCGCCGCTATTGCCAAAGTTGATACTGGCATCCGTTTGGATAAGCTCGCCCTCACCTTGTGTGCGGAATCCCGAGACAATACCCTTGGTTACCGTTTGCGATAGATCCTCTGCCGAAGGCGTGCCCACCGCATAAATATCGGCAGCTACATTCAACTTTTCATTGAGATTGATTTTGAAAGGAACCAGGTCAGATGCGTTTATTTTTAGCACCGCCAAATCGTAGATTTTACTCACGCGCACTATCTCCGCATCAAATTCGCGTCCGTCGTTTAATACCACCTTGGTGTCGCCACTATCAGATACTACGTGATAATTGGTAATGATGTACCCTTCGCGACCAATGATAAATCCACTCCCAAAGGAGTTCTCCTTCTTAACCGTTACCGTTGATTTCACCGCTTCTGGCAAGCTAGAAACATAGGCTGAAGACCCAGGAATACCGATGGAAGTGAAGTTTTTCTCGCGCTCTACGTCGCTGTTGTCGGTAAGTAACTCATACACCTTGGGTTGTTTCATCAAGTTGATAAAACTGGCTTCCACCACGTCTTTCAGAGCATTCTGGGTAGGCTTATCGCGCTTGGAATAATCCAAAATAGCAAACTGTCCAGAAGAACATTTGGTACTCGTTTTATGGATCACCGACTCATAGTAATCGAGAATTTGCCATTCGATGGTAAGATCGATGTAAATCATACCCCCGTAACGCGAAAAATACTTGTTCGCCACGTGGTGAATGGTGTAATCCTTCACGGTTGCATTAACCGCCAAGTTGCGCAAGAAACTGTTTTTAAGAGCAGTCCTGGAGGTGTCGATATACCCTTTATCCTTTAGCATCTGGTTCAATGCCAACGAGAATTCGGTATTTTCAATTTGAATATCCTCGTCGATGTCGCTAGAAGCCTCTGCTTTAAAATTCTTTTCGTTGCGCACAAAACTCCGGTAGTTGGGGAAATACCTCGACTTGATGGCCGAGTTGTCTAACTCAATACCCAGTTTGTTGATTTTGATGAATTTTTCCTCGTCTTTTTTCGTCGCTAAGCTCTCGGCTTTCTTGAACACAATTGGTTTCTTGTCGTAATTCCAAGACTTGGGGCCTTTGTCGTAAAAAGGCACGTAAAGCGTGATGCCAAAGGGAATCCATGATAGGATGTGCCAGTTTGACTTCTTGTACTGCATCACAACGATGTTTTGATCGCGTGTTCCCTTCGATTTTAGTGTAATCTGCTTAGGCAACATATCGCGCTCTAGCAAGACTTTGCCGGCCTTGGTTTTAGCCTTTTTGCCATTGACCAAAATTTCATCCGACTTATTCGGTTTTTTGATCTCCACTTTTTGGAACTTCGGGTTTAGGAAAGAGGCACAAGAAGATGCAAAAAGCATCCATGCGCTGAGGAAAACAACCGTCATCAAACGCAGGGTTTGCGGCACGGCTGAGGCAACCTGACCAACAGACGACGCTGTCGATGTCGGGTAAAGTTTAGTTTTCATGTTACGGATAATAGGTGTTTGTTTGGCGAAAATTAACAAGATTTTAGTACGCAGCGATTACCGGTCAAATTTTTATTTTTTCTACCATCCTAAACTTAATCAAACCCAGCGGTCACTTACCCGTTCATTTTTGATCAATTACCCGCAAAAAGAATGGACTAGCCGCACCAAGTCAACCCGCCAGACCTCAAAATGGGTATTGGTTGAATGGCCAGAATACGGTCTAGTTAAATGAGTTAAAACGTCATATTAAGGCAAGCCGGTCAACCATTCGCTGATTTTACAAAAAACCGAAGCATCCATTTTTTGGTTTGCACCTGAACTCGTAGGTTTGTGTCATGCTCTACAACACTCCCCTGCATACCCGCCGTTTTATTTTCTCAGCCTTGACCTTGATACTGGTGGCATGTTCCTCACAGCGAACACTGAACACCAAAGGTCTAGTGGACGACCAAACCCCAGAGGACATATCTTTCACCTCTCAGTCGTATCTCGCCATGCCACTCAATCTGAAGTGGACAAAGCTGGGTGAGGTGGTCAATCGCGAGATGAGTCGTCAGGTTTACAAGGACGCCTCGTTCGACGGAGACAATTTGCTACTGAACGTTGAGAAAGTGGGCGACCTGATTTTATCAGGCGACAGGCAACGCTTGAGGGTAGAACTGCCTTTGAAAATTTCAGGCACCTACCGCTATGGAGCCAACTTGTTCGGCGTAGCTGTATACGACCAGAAACCCTTTGTGCTGTCAGCCAAATTTGCCCTATCCTCATCGCTTCAAATGGATGGATGGAATGCAAAAACCCAGGTAACCCTCGATGGAATTAAATGGTTTGAAAAACCTACGATTTTTGTTGGCGGACAACCCGTAAACATTACATTTTTGGTAGAAAGTGCCGTGAAGGTTTTCAAGAAAAAATTGGAGGCCGAAATGTCAACAGCTCTCAGCAAGGGTTTGCAACTTCAGCAACTGGTTGCACCTGTATTAGATCAGGCCTCTAAACCCATTTCGCTGGGGAGCGACAACCCGAGTTGGGTCCAAATTCAACCGCTGGAGCTTCAAACCTCTCAAGTTGACATCTCCCAGCAATCGCTCAATCTCAACTTGGGCATGAAGTTCAGGGCCCTGTGTTCCATCGGAAAAAAACCAGCAGCGATAGCTAACAAAAACCTCGTGCTTAACACCAAAAACGGAATTACCGATCAAACCCAATTGGCATTAGGCATCACAATCGATTATACCACGTTGAGTGAGTTGAGCAATCAGCGTTTGAAAGGTCAGCGCTATCAGTCGGGCAAAAAAGAGGTTACCATCACCCAAATCGACATCTATCCGTTTAATAATCAACTGGTAGTGGCTACCCATCTAACCGGCAGCTTGATAGGCGTAGCCTACGTGGTTGGAACACCCAAATTCGATAGCGTAAAACAAGAAATCTACATTGATCAAATCAATTTCCAACTCGACACCAAAAACAAACTCGCTAAGAGTGCTGCATGGCTCTTGAAAAGCAAGATTTTGGATCAAATCCGAGATCAAGCACATTATTCGGTTAGCGAAGAACTCCAAAAGCAAAAAGTTAAAACCAACGAGCTTCTCTCCAATTACAGTCTGACTCCTGATTTTTTGATGCAGGGAAAGATCAATACGCTGAATTTCGAGGACCTAAAAATCAGCAAATCGGGTGTTCATTTGCTGCTTATGGCCCAAGGTCAACTCAAGATAAGTACTGCAAAATAGGAACGGATTAAGTGTATTAACCGCTACAGAAATGATTCTTTCCAACGGCCTTGACAGATATCCCTCCCAGACCCTACCAAATGGAAACAAATTGCTGTTAAACCCGAAAGGGATATCAGACATAAACGAGTGGCCAACGCCCTAAAAAGGGAATATGTCTTATCCCTGCTCCGGTTGACTTTTTTTCTTCCTACCAAAGGCGTATTTAACCACGAAATAGATGATCAAGGCCGATAATACCCCCGTTAAGAAATCGGTAAGCGGAACCATGATGGCGGTGTACACCATCATTGAAAATTCAAACTTTCCGTGCTTTTTAATTTCCATGATTTCAGCTGGCTTAATCATGTTGCTCGCCACCCAAACCAAGATTCCTCCAATACAAGCCATGGGAACCAATTCCAAATACTGAGCCAAATAAAAGGCCATGGTTAGCTTGAGAACCGCTTTGAAATAACCGGCCAGTGGTGTTTTGGCCCCCGCCTTGATACTCGTGGCGGTTCGCGCTAACGCTCCTGTGCAGGGAAAACCTTGGACCAATGGAGTAATGATTTGCACCATGCCCTGACCGAAGAATTCTTTGTCGGGATTAAAAGGCGTACGGGTATTGTTGGCCAACCGATCGGCCATCGATGAGCATAAAATACTTTCAACCCCAGAGACAAATACAATGCTGATTACAAAATACAGGATATCAAAAAACACCGAAGCATTAAACGGCGGAAGCATGGGCAGTTGAAGGACAAAAAACTGATTAGGTATGCTGCCGTAGAGATCGCTAACCAAGAGTATATCTTTATCCTTTAACCACGTAGCGGCTAAGACAGTAGCCGTTACCATAGCAATAACGGGACCGGGTATATAAATGGAAATCTTGAGCAAATAGCGCGCCAGAACAAAGGTGATTAAGCCGATCAAAAAAGACCATCCATTGATGATGTCGAGGTTCGAAAACGCCATACTCAAATTGTGTAAAAGACCGCCTTTGATCTGTCCGTCTTGAGCTATGAACTCGCTGAAATCCTCTATACCCAGAATTTCCTCAAAGTTCGTGAGGGCAATAGACATGGCTATTCCGATCGTAAAACCCACAATTATGGAATTTGGAACTTTTTTCGCCAAACGACCAACCCCAAATACACCTAACAAAATGAGGATAATGCCGGATATGATGGAGACCAGAACCAAAAACCCGTGTGCCGTCTCGAAATCTCCTCCCGACGCAGGGCCGTATTTGGTGATCAATGCGGCAATAACAGGAATAAAAGCTGCTGTGGGCCCGTAAACCTGATACTTGGAGCCGCCAAAGGTTCTACCTACCACGCAAGCCAAAGCTCCGGCAATGATACCGTGCTCCGGCCTCATCCCCATGGCCATGGCAAATCCCATCGCCATAGGGATGGCTGTCATGGCCACAATCAAACCCGCACTGAAATCCTGATAAACGGTCTTACCCCAATTATCGGCCTTGAGATCCTCCCATCTCGAATCGAAGAAGGTGAAAAATAATTTGATTCGCTCTTTCGGGGTGCTGGGAACTAACGTTTTACTCATGGTTTTGTTTGTCGTTGGATATTCGTATACCCAAACCCTAAACAGGCTGGGGTGTTTTATTTTTCATGCTTTTCTAAAAACCACACTCTCCGCCTGCTGTCTCGGTCCTAAACCCCTCCCAAGAGAAAAGGTTGGACCTCTACATCTTTATTCACCCGCAAAACGCCGACCCCTCCAGCCCCATTTGGGTACATTGTGTCTAGCACACCAATGGCAACTTTTCACCGCGTGCAACGCAACGCACAACAGGTGAATATACTACTAAATCCTTTTGGTTTTGAATAATGCCAGCGAAACCTAAGCTGTCAATTCATTCGTGATTTGAGGTGTATCCAGCTGTTTTAAACGAGCACACCCATCCTAAATATGCCACTTCCTAAAAGGCATTATCGGATGGGTGTATTCTTCTGATTGAGGAAATCGATTAATTCTCGGTCATA
>DASUEB010000133.1:0-35313 GCA_036275295.1 Luteibaculaceae bacterium
AGGTGCAACACCCTTGAGTTTCTTGGATACGGTCACTGGCATTGTGGAAGTAAGGCGTTGCTTAGACCAGTTGGAGCACGGCAACTCGGCCTGATGCGTTTATTTAGGTTTGAGCGAGTAAAATACATCAAACAAACCTCAGAGGGCCGTGGGTAACACTCGCGGATGGTTTTCGTTGGAACAGCTGCTTCACCCCAAGGGTACATACCTCTGAAAATAGGGCCTTGACCTACTTAGAAATTCTGGCACGCTTGGTATTCGACGATATTCCAGATGACCGTTGGGTCGTTGAAATCAATGTGCCGGATGATGCATCGGTTTCAGTACTGGACCCCGCCACCTTGACTGTTGCGTGGAATTCATACCCCCTCGATTTCAAACACAAACGATAGGGAGATCGTTTTGGGGCAGACGGCGCATCTGTCATTTTAAAAGTTCCTAGTTGCCTAATATCCTAATTAAGCCATTACCTCATCAACCCGCAGCACCCCGATACCTCCAAAATAATGGTAATGGACCAACAACACCTGCAATGGGATTAGCAACTGAAATAGTGTTGCCCCTCTGCAGGTTATACGTTGAGACGGAAATTTATCCAATCATGACCCTCAAAAACCCGAGTAAGGTTTGACGATGGTATATCATGTCCATTTGAATGGGTTTGCTAGCGGTTCACAGCAACCTTCTGGCCGCGGTGCGTTGGATATGGTAAATACGAGACTCGTGCTGCAAACCCAAAATGGTAAGGGAAATAATGGATTAATCATACCTTTACCCTCATTATGGAACAGGTTAAAAATCACATTGAAGCGGCTTGGGAGAACCGAGCCTTGTTGCAAGAGAATGAGTATCGCCAAGCGATTGAATTTGTTATTGAAGAACTGGATAAAGGCCGTTTGCGTGTGGCGTCGCCCGATGGCGCCAATTGGCAGGTAAACGAATGGATAAAAAAAGCGGTGGTGATGTATTTCCCCATCCGTCAAATGGAGACGATAGAGTTAGGACCTTTGGAGTTTCACGATAAAATGCGTCTAAAAACCGGTTATGCCCAGCTGGGTGTGCGCGTTGTACCTCATGCCGTTGCCCGTTACGGTGCCTTTTTGAACAAAGGTGTTATCATGATGCCCAGTTATGTGAATATTGGAGCTTACGTAGATAGCAACACCATGGTCGATACCTGGGCAACGGTGGGCAGTTGTGCGCAGATAGGCAAAGACGTGCATTTGAGTGGTGGAGTGGGAATTGGTGGCGTATTGGAGCCCTTACAAGCGGCGCCCGTGATCATTGAAGACGGAGCATTTTTGGGCAGCCGCAGCATTGTGGTTGAAGGAGTTCGTGTGCGTCGCGAAGCCGTTCTAGGTGCCAATGTGGTACTCACGCAATCGACCAAAATCATCGATGTAACAGGGCCTGAACCCATCGAATATCGGGGCGAAGTTCCTGAGCGATCAGTAGTCATTCCGGGAAGTTATACCAAACAATTTCCAGCGGGTGAATTCGCGGTTCCCTGCGCTTTGATCATTGGCAAACGCAAAGCCAGCACCGATCTAAAGACTTCATTAAACGACAGCTTACGCGAATTTAATGTGGCGGTTTAACATCACTTTTTGGGCAGGTATCTTGAGCGCGCTGGCATGCGACGCTCAGGACCTCACCCGTCCGTATTTGGTTCAAACCAATGGCGATACGGTTTTTTGCACCGAGGTTAAACTCAAATCTGATGCCGTGGTGGCTTATATCGGTGAACAGCGCAAGGAGATTCGGTTCGAATTTATCCGAGCCTTGTACGCCCCAACGTCGGATAAAGCCTTTGAATCTTTTTTCAAGTCCTACCAAAACACGCGTGCCAGCTCCATCTACCCGATGATGCCGAGACAGGTGCAGCAAGTTTTGTCGAGCGGTATCGTGCCTAGATATTTTGAAATCAAGCCGTTGGATGAAGAGGATAATTTTTGGAATCGAATGCTGTTTGAAACCTTGTTGAAGAAAAACGGTTGGATCCTCTGCAAAAGAAAGGGCGACAGCGGTTCCGGGCCATCTTTTGCATCGGGAAAAAGCGAAGCTTCGCCGTTTTTCATTTTTCCTGTTGATCGGGCTATGGGTGAAAACATCAGTCGGGATAATTACCGCGAATTGCTATCCAGATTCTTTGCCGATTGCCCTCAGGGCTTGAATTTCATCAATAGCAAATCGTTTAAGGCCAACGACGACTACTTCAACGAAGTGCTGATTACTGCTCTTAGTTGTCCATAAAAACCTTCGCATTGCTCAACCAGGTGTCGCAAATGATCATCGGTTGTTTCGAAAGCGTATAAACTTGATTACTATTGGCCTATGGCACAGAACTTATCACCAGAAGCCGATCCAGCGAGTTGGGTCTTGAACTATGTCTTGCACACGCAGCGAAGCGTCTTTCTCTCTGGTAAAGCGGGCACGGGAAAAACCACTTTGGTGAATGAAATCAAGAAACTGTGCACCAAACGCATGGCCATTGCCGCTCCAACGGGCATTGCGGCCATTAACGCGGGCGGGGTCACCCTTCACAGCTTATTTCAATTGCCCATCGGTTGTTTTCTTCCAACCGAAAATCACACCGATGGAGGGGCATTCATCAATAAAAACTACCTCCGGCAACGCCATCACATCCGAGGTGACAAACGCAAATTACTGGCCGAACTCGACCTGTTAATCATCGACGAGGTAAGCATGTTGCGCGCAGACACATTAGATATGATAGATCAGATCTGCAAACGATACCGAAGAAATTCGGCGCCCATGGGAGGTTTGCAGGTATTGTTTGTGGGCGATTTGCATCAATTGCCACCCGTGGTGCAGGATCAGGAGTGGGAACACCTGCAACAATTTTACAGCGGCATCCACTTTCAACATTCCTCGGTGTTCAGTCAATTATCTCCGGTGTGCATTGAGCTCAAAAAGGTGCACCGCCAAAGCGATGTTGATTTTATCCAATTACTGCAGAAGGTCAGGCAGCAAGAGGTCGATGAAAACGATCTTGCCGTGCTAAACGCCCGTGTAAACCAAAATCCCAAACCCGATAGTATTGTGTTGACCACACACAACTACAAGGCAGAACGCATCAACCGCCAAAAAATCGATGAGATAAAGTCGGAGCCCATATCCTTTGAAGGTGTCCTCAAAGGCGAATTCAACGAGCGCAACATCCCAACCGACAAGCTGTTGAGCTTAAAAAAAGGAGCTCGAGTGATGTTTGTCAAAAACAACAGTGAGCAAGGATACTACAACGGCATGATCGGCACGGTGGTAGAACTGCAGAAAGAAAAAGTACGGGTTAAACCTGACGATCGAACAGACACCATCGAAGTCGAGGCGGTCACCTGGTCGAATATTTCGTACTTCCTGGATCCTGAAACGAAATCGATACGCGAGGAAGAAACCGGAAGTTATACCCAACTGCCATTGAAATTGGCGTATGCCATAACCATCCATAAAAGCCAGGGTCTTACCTTCGATGTGGTGCACATAGACGCCTCCGACGCTTTTGCTGCCGGTCAGGTATATGTTGCTTTAAGCCGCTGCCGAACCCTTCAGGGCATCAGCTTGAGCGAGCGCCTTAACTTATCTACTTTCCGACAGCGCAGTGCCGATTACATGCCTGAGGAGACGCAATTGGACGAGCTGGAAACACGCTACCAACGAGACAAACAAGAGGCCTTTTTTCATCAGGTCAATCGAATTTTCGACCTCAAGGAATTGGCGAAAAACCTGTCTCATTTGGCTGAACAGATGACCTCTCTCGATCCGCCTTTCACCCCGCAAGAAGACCAAATTGGGCAATGGCAGGCACATCTAAACTACCTCGAGCACACGGCCTTCAAATTTGTGCATGCACTGCCTGATCAAAGCCGTGAGCAAGTCCAGGGTGAAACGTTTTTGATAGATCGATTGAGCAAGGCGCGGGTTTTCTTCGTTGAACAGGTCTACGACCGCCTCTACGAGCCTTTGTTTAATGCACTTCAGGCTCACATCCACCTGAAGCGCAAGGCGAGCAAATGGCATCGGGAGATGGAGGCATATTTAGACGAGCTCTGGGACTGGATTAATCGCCTGCAACGTTCGGATTTTGGTATTCTCGACACCCACTCGCTGGAGATGCTGCGGAAGAAAAAACAAATCGACACCCAGCCCAAACCTAAATCGGCAGGAGCACCCAAAAAAGCCAAGGGGTCAAGTGTCAATGAGACTTTGGCCTTACACCAAGCGGGACACAACTTAGAAACGATTGCTCAAATGCGCAACTTGGCCAAATCAACAGTGGAGGGTCACTTGGTGGAGGCCATCAAACAACAGCGTTTGGAGCTTGATGAATTGATGACAGCCGAGGAAATTAAAGTGATTTGGAACGCATTGCAAACGATTGAAGGCAGTGGGACGCAGGTTGTATTCGAAGCGCTTGACGGCCAGTATAGTCACGGTAAAATCCGGATGGTCATGGCGTATCACGCGCTGAATGCCTAATTTAGCCCGTGTTTCCGAAACGAATACTCACATGGATAGCGGCCTTGTTGGCGGCAACCGGCGGTCTTTTTTGGCTTTACCTGCCCGCTAAAATTGAGGCCCATGCTGAAATGGGCTTACAACGACCAGAGCCTCTTACTTGGACACTGCTTTCTGACCTGAATTACTTCTACATCTGGTACCCGGAGGCATTTGAAAACCAAGAATCCATTCAAATCAAAGGAACGGGGTTGAGTTCAGGCGATCAGCTGACATACACTGCCGATGATCGACTTCAATACACAGAAATTTCGTGGGATTCGGTTCGATACACCCTGAAAGCCATTACCAGCGATTCGACAGGAAAACCTCTATTTGCTGATACCTGGCAGATAAGTAATCATCTCAAGCAGACGCATTTGGAATGGCATTACCGGGATTTAAGTGCCATAAGTCCTTTGGATCGTTTTATGCATCGTTCTCGTACTCAGCAGCGTTTGAACCAGGCCTTGGTCCGTTTTAAAAAATTCTGCGAGGCCTATAAACCCCCACCTGTCCTCAAACGCGGCAAACGCGGATTTCTCGCCGCGAGAAACAAAGCAAAACGAGCAGTCTAGCTACAAAGTCAGTATATTCGCACCTCGAATATGAAAGAGGTCATTGACACAGCAATAGAAACCCTGAAAAAGGGTGGAATTATTCTGTATCCCACTGATACCGTCTGGGGAATTGGTTGTGATGCCACAAACCCTGATGCGGTTGCCAAGATTTACGCACTGAAAAAGCGAGAAGACAGTAAAAGTATGATTGTGGTAGTACACAACGACGGCTTGCTTCAGCGATGTGTGCGTGCGGTACCCGATCAAGCATGGCAATTGATTGATGTAAGCGACAAACCCCTTACCTTGGTTCTTGACGGTGCTCAGGGACTTGCCTCAAATTTAGTAGCCACCGATGGATCTATTGCCATTCGGCGTGTCAACCACGCGTTTTGTCAGGCACTGCTGAGTCGATTCAACAAACCCATCGTATCGACTTCTGCCAATGTAAGTGGTAATCCAAGTCCATCTTCATTTCAACAAATCGATCCACAAATCATAGCGGGAGTAGACTTCGTTGTCCCCCGAGAACAGGAAGGAGCCCCAACAGGCCAGCCCTCCTCCATTATCAAACTGGCGCTAAATGGTCAAATTACCATTATCCGAAAATAAGCTTGCTCAGGCGGTAAGCAGCAAGCTTTACCGCACCGTTGGCGAAGTTGCCGCCGCTCGAGGCGCCGAAGCTTACGTGATTGGTGGGTTTGTGCGCGATCTTCTGCTGGGGCGGCCCTCTAAAGATGTCGACTTCGTCGTTACGGGTGCGGGTATCGAAATCGCCCGCGAGGCGGCGCAAAAACTCGGGGTATCCAAAGTAAATGTCTTCAAAAACTTTGGGACCGCCATGTTCAAATACCGCGACCTGGAGGTGGAGTTTGTTGGTGCACGCAAAGAAAGTTATCAACGTGAATCGCGCAAACCCGTGGTGGAAGATGGAACATTGTCAGACGATCAAAATAGGCGCGACTTCACCATCAATGCTCTCGCCATTGGCGTTAATCCGGACAACTTCGGCGCACTTATTGACCCGTTTGGTGGATTATTAGACTTGGAACTGGGCGTTATCCGCACACCCCTCGATCCGGATATTACCTACAGCGATGACCCTTTGCGAATGATGAGAGCGATTCGATTTGCGTCGCAACTTCACTTCACCATTGATCCCGAATCGCTGTTAGCCATTGAACGAAACAAGGAGCGCATTGGTATCGTTTCGATGGAGAGAATTACTACAGAACTAAACAAGATCATCCTCAGTTCCACACCTTCGGTAGGTTTTAAATTGCTTTATGACACAGGGCTCCTAAACCAATTTTTCCCAGAAATGACGGCCCTACAGGGTGTTGAGAGCAAGAATGGACTTAAACACAAGGACAATTTTTATCATACGCTTGAGGTACTAGACAATATTTCGAAGCACACCGATGACTTATGGCTTCGATGGAGTGCCATCTTGCACGATATCGCCAAACCGGCCACCAAAAGATTCGAAGCTGGAATTGGATGGACTTTTCACGGCCACGAGGACAAGGGTGCGCGCATGGTTCCTGAAATTTTCAGACGCCTAAAACTTCCGATGGACCATAAAATGAAGTACGTGCAAAAATTGGTCCAATTACACCTTAGACCCATCGCCCTTACCAAGGAAGAGATTACGGATAGCGCCATTCGGCGCTTGTTGTTCGACGCCAGCGATGATCTTGATGATCTTCTAACCCTCTGCCAGGCCGACATCACATCAAAAAATCCGCTTAAAGTAAAAAGGTACCTAGAGAATTACGAGCGGGTAAAGGTCCGCATTGCCCAAGTTGAGGAGAAGGACCGGATAAAAAATTGGCAACCGCCCATCAGCGGTGATGAGATCATGAAAATCTTTGCGCTTAAACCTGGCCGCGAAGTTGGGCTCATCAAAAATGCCATTAAGGATGCCATACTGGATGGTGTAATCCCCAATGAGCGCAGTGAAGCCTATGCCTTTATGGTAACTACGGCGGCTGGTTTGGGTTTGCAGCCAGTCGATTCTATACTCGATACGCAATAGCGGACGGATTAATGCGTGCGTGCAGAAACCCAGGTCGATTTAAAGACAAACAACAGGGTCAGGTCGCGCGCGTTTCCGTGACGTAATGGAGATTTCCATGCCATTGCAAATCATTTGCATTTAGGGAACCGGCAAAAATCGGATGGAAATCGTATTCACGGGGCATTAAGAAGGGGCGGAAATCCTGCGGAGGATAAATATTTCTCTGGTTTAATGATTTACATTGATGTTATTCTGCGACCCCTACAGGGTCGAATATCTGCAACCTTACGGTTGCTAAAGGGCTGTAATCCCTTCGGGATTATCTAGTTGGTTAACTAAAAAGAGAACTCCTGAATCACTTTATTCCATTGGCCTTAAACTAGGTGCTGATTTACGTATCATTCTTGTAAATTATGCAGGAGGCATCACAGGTCTGCTAAACAAACCGCGACAAACAAATCCTGCGACCCCTACAGGGTCGAACTTCCGCAACCGGACGGTTGCTACAGAGCTGTAATCCCTTCGGGATTATCTGATGGGTCAATTAGATCATAAACTCCTCAACCTGTTTATTCCCTTATGCTTATCAATCAGCTCGTAAATGTTTCATTCCCGGGCATGATGCCGAAGGCATCAAAGGTCTGTAACACGACCAATGAGGGACCCCACGACCCTGTAGGGGTCGCACATCCGTAATTGAAGGGTTGGTGTGGGCTGTATTCCCTTCGGGATTATCTAATTGGCTTACTAAAAAGAGAACTCTTGAATCACTTTGTTCCATTGGCCTTAAAATAGGTGCTGATTTACGTATCATTCTTGTAAATGATGCCGAAGGCATCAAAGGTCTGTAACGCAACCAATGAGAGAACCCCACGACCCTGTAGGGGTCGCACATCCGTAATGGAAGGGTTGTTCGCGAGCTGTAATCCCCTCGGGATAATCTGATTGGTTAACTAAAATAGAACTCCTGAATCAGTTTATTCCTTCAGCCTAAAATTGGTGCATATTTATGTTTCAATCCCCTACATGATGCCGAAGGCATCAAAGGTCTGTAACACGACCAATAAGGGAACCCACGACCCTGTAGGGGTCGCACATCCGTAATTGAAGGGTTGTTCGCGAGCTGTAATCCCCTCGGGATAATCTGATTGGTTAACTAAAAGAGAACTCCTAAATCAGTTTATTCCATCAGCCTAAATTGGTGCATATTTATGTTTCAATCCCATACATGATGCCGAAGGCATCAAAGGTCTGTAAAACAGCCAATACGGGAACCCCACGACCCTGTAGGGGTCGCACATCTTTAGCCAGAGGCAACACAAATTTGTTAAATAAGCGATGTTTTGAAATTTTACCGCGTCTTTTTTGTGTCTGGCCAAAAATTCATAAATTTCTGTTTTTAACCGGACTGTCCTCATCAAAAAACTGTGAATTATGACCGGAACATATTCACAAATTTATATTCAAATAGTATTCGCCGTTAAGGGCAGAGAGAGTCTCATTCATAGAAGCTGGGAAGAGAGGTTATACCAATATATCACCGGAATTATCAGAGCAAAGGGACAGAAGCTTATTGCCATAAATGGTATGCCCGATCACATTCACATTTTCATTGGCATGAAACCCTCCTGCTGCTTATCCGATTTAGTCAGAGAGATAAAAAAGAGTACGAACGATTTTATAAATGAAAATAGCCTCACAAAACATAGTTTTCGGTGGCAAGAGGGCTTTGGGGCATTTTCTTACAGTCGTTCACATATTAGTAACGTAGCCCGGTACATTGCAAACCAGAAGGAACACCATAAGAAAGTCACATTCAAAAAAGAATTTATCGACCAACTAGAAGAATACGAAATTGATTATGATGAGAGGTTTTTATTTCATTGGATTGAAAATACAGATGCAGAAGCAATTACAGACCCATCGCATGAATGACGTTTGGATAGATTGCGAGATTCCATCGGGTCGTAATTTAAAAGACCAATTGTAATTGATAAGCCGCATCCCCAGTTGATTTACATGTTAAACCTAATTGTGGATAATCTGCGACCCCTACAGGGTCGAATATCTGCAACCTGGCGGTTGCTACAGGGCTGTAATCCCTTCGGGATTATCTAATTGGCTAACTAAAAAGAGAACTCCTGAATCACTTTAATCTATTGGCCTTAAACTAGGTGCTGATTTACGTATCATTCTTGTAAAGTATACAGGAGGCATCACAGGTCTGCTAAACAAACCGCGATAAACAAATCCTGCGACCCCTACAGGGTCGAACTTCCGCAACCGGACGGTTGCTACAGAGCTGTAATCCCTTCGGGATTATCTAATTGGCTAACTAAATCCTGAATCACTTTATTCCATTAGCCTTAAACCAGGTGCTGATTTATGTTTCAATCCCCTATATGATGCCAAAGGCATCAAAGGTCTGTAACACGACCAATGAGGGAACCCACGACCCTGTAGGGGTCGCACATCTGTAAGTAATATCAAAACATCCATTGGGGTGCCATCTACCTTCCAAATTAGCATGAGCAAAAAAAAGGCTGCCCCTTTCGGAACAGCCCTTCAATCATTTGTCACAGAAAAACGAGTATACGGATTTTTACCCCGATGCGGCGTGGTTCAATAAACACCAAAACAAAATTTACCGCTTGTAATACGTTACCAAACTGGCTTTAGCCAACGTGTTCTGCCAAAGATAAAAACCAACCACGGCTGGACTGGCTGATGCATCTAATCCCAATTTGTCGGTTTTTAGTGCATGAACCGTGATGATATACTGGTGGAAACCGTGGCCGGGAGGGGGGCAAGGTCCACCAAAGCCCGGCTGTCCGTAATCCGTACGGCCTTGGATGGCTCCTTTTGGGATGAGGTTGAGAGTTGGGTTTCCTGCACCCGATACCAACTCGTTGACGTTAGCGGGGATATCAAAAACTACCCAATGCCAAAATCCGCTGCCGGTTGGCGCATCGGGGTCATACATGGTAATCGCGAAGCTTTTGGTGCCTTCAGGTGCATTAACCCATGACAATTGAGGTGAGACATTTTCACCGTTACAACCAAAACCATTGAACTCCAATTTCTTAGTTCCTTCACCTCCCAGATCTTTGCTGGTAAGGGTAAATGTTTTTTGCGCAAACGCAGAGCTGCCCAAAAGGGTCAACATGAGCCATAAAGCTTTTCTTTTCATGATGGGTTGGGTTACATTAAGTTTCTGTCTAAACAAACGGAATGCATCAAAGTTAGGTTTACTACTCACTTAACGAAATCGAGCTGGTGATCTGTCGCCCCGTGAGGTCTTACCCGGTGCCCAAGATGACAAACCTATTCAAAACAGCCAAAAAGTAAATCGCCTAACCTAGATTTGAGTTGATAGGTGATACTGCGCAAGTGCCTCGATGGGTTTCCCTACAACAGAAATTGTTTTGAAATCATATTTGACTGCAACCTCTTGAATTTCACGTTGAAAGTGAAAAGCAACGGATCCGCAAAGAGCAAGCGGATACTCGTGATAATTAGGGTAACGGATAATTTGCGTCTCAAAGAATGATGTAAACGCGTGATTTAGCAGTAACTTAATGTATTCAGCTTCCCTGTTTATACCGATAAACGGTACAAATTGTGCCAAGAAACGATTAGGTCGAGGCTCTCGATATACCGCATGGATGATATCTGCATATCGGTAGGGATAATCGTGCTCAAAAGCGCGGTGCAGGCTGTCGGGTAGTCGCTGGGCTAGGTAATCGGCAATAAGGTGTTTACCTAGGAATGCACCGCCGCCCTCATCCCCCATTATAAACCCCAGTGAGGGCAGCGAATGAGTAATTTTTCCGTTTTCATAAAGACAGGTATTCATCCCCGTACCCAAAATTGCTGCTAGTCCATTTGATTTTCCCAGTAGGGCTCTTGCGGCCCCTAGCATGTCGCTCGACACCTCAATCAAGGCATTGGGCCAGACCATTTTCATGATCTCAACAACAGCGCTCTGCCGATCTGGAGTACCGCAACCAGCTCCATAGAAAAAAACGGTGAGCTGCTCAGATGATTGCCCGATAAAGTTTGCAACCCGAACGGCTACTTCCCTCATTTCGTCAGATGAGGAGAAAACGGGATTCAAGCCCTCCGTTTGCAGCGATTTCACATCGCCTAATGCCGACACATAATGCCAATCGGTTTTGGTACTGCCAGAGTCGGCCACAAGGATTGCCAGACCTTGCGGGGGGTGGATTTTTGTCATGAATAGCGGAAAGATTAGCAAAGTACAAAACCAAATAGTGAATGTCAAATCGATCAACAAAAGGCTTCGTCTCCCTTCGTATGATTAAATCAAAGTTTAACCGAATTTTTGATGAGAAAATTACACCCCTTGGACCCTGCAACACGCAAATGAGTTCCTGATATCACAAAGCACGACCCTGGGATAAAATACCCAATACGAGTTGACCAATGTTTTGATAGATTTGAAAAAGGTTAAATAACCAGTAGAATGATCAAGAATGTGCCCTTTTACCTGCTTGTATTTGCCTCAGGTGCCCTGGTAATGGTGAACGAGATCATCGGTGCCCGTTTATTAAACCCCTATTTCGGATCATCAACGGCAACTTGGAGTTCTGTTTTGGGTGTGTCTCTGGCCGCTTTGGCCTTGGGTTATTACGCTGGCATTAAAGCCATCTCTCGTGCAGATGTAAGTCAATCGCTATGTGCCTCGGTGTTGATTGCAGCCTCTGGTATTGCGGTGTTATCCCCAGCTATCCAAACCACTATTTTCCCACTATTACTGACCTTGAACTTGGATTTGGCCACCGTTCTTGGAGCTGTTTCCGTGCTTTTTGTGCCCATGACCTTATTGGGGTCCCTAACTCCCATGCTGACTGAGTGTTTCCCAGCAATCGAACGGCAACCTGGAATGCGAACAGGAGTGGTGTTGTTGGTATCGACCATGGGGGGGCTGTTGGGTAGTTTGGCAATTGGACTATGGGCCATTCCTTACTGTGGACTGCGCGAATCCTTATCGGCCTCGGTCTTAATCAGCTCGTTGATAAGCCTTTTAGCAATCCAGAAAAGAGCCAGATCAGCAGCGACATTAGCCTGCTTGATAATCCTTTACCTAACGGGCAGGGTGTGGGTGCAAGGTAGCCATCCGCTTCAGCGGGAGAGTATTTCGGGCAAGGTTGAACTCAGGCGACTGGGTTCAGGCCAAGATGAGGTTGTAAAGTTGGTGGTCAATCGAATCACGCAAGCGGGATATCACCCGACCTCAAATCCCAAAGCCCTTGCGGAGTACCCCTATTTGCTGGGCATGACACAGCTGGTTAATTTGCAGCCTAAACAAAAAGCCCTCTGTCTGGGCCTTGGGGGTGGAACCCTGCCCAATTTACTCTGCGCTCAGGGTTGTCAGGTTACTGCGGTAGAATTTGATTCGTTCATCATCACGTTGGCGAGAGATCATTTTCGATTAAACCCAAGAATCAGAGTAATTCAAGATGATGCCCGTCATTTCATCAATCTGTCTAAAGATCATTACGACGCCGTCTTTGTGGATTTGTGGTGGGGAGAATCCCCTCCCGAACACTGCTTTACAGTGGAGGCCTTTACCTTATTAAAGGCGCGGTTGAACGACACCGGATTGGTAGTAATTAATCTCCCGGGTTCGCGAACCGGGGCGGCAGCGGAGGAGATTCAATGTGTTTTGCATACCCTTCAAAAAGCCGGCTTCTCAACTGAATTATACACCACGGGATTAGACGTGAGAAGCAGCAACGTGCTGGTTCTGGCCTCGAAATCGACACATCACCCAATTGCACGTGATAAAGGCGAGCTGATACAACTGCAGGTAAGATCTACCCGAAATGATGTTCATACCGACAATAGGCCCGTGCTGGCCCATTTGGCCCGAAAAGCAAATCACGAAGTTAGAAAAGGGCATTTGGGCTTGCCTGCCCGTTGAGTTTAAGGTTTGAAAATAAGTTTCCTCTCGCCGCTGCTGTACTCCTCCACCAACCAACCGCATGTTGTTCCAGAAACTTCACGCCCCATCAAATCGAAATATCGAGCAATGATTTTATTGTCCTCAAATTTTTGCTCGCTCAAACCACTGCCTAGATCCAATATGTGGGTTTGCACCAACCTGCTGTTTTGTGCATCAATTCCAGTAGTGTATACGAGTTTGCCAAGAACAAGCGCAGCGCACCCTCCGCGTCGAGGTGGATTAAGTTGAGTATTTCCTTGACTCCAAGACATGTCCGTCAAGTCGATGGACCACAAATCGCCATGTGTAATCCCCTCTCGATCGATACCAAAAATCAGAATGAGGGAGGAGCCTTGTGAAATCATGGAAGAATACACCCGCGGGGATTCGGGAAATGTGGCTATGGTCTCCCAACTATCCGTTGTGGGATCATACCGATGTAATTCAGCGTCGTAACCGCCTCCCGTGGTTCGGCCAAAAGTGAGATATCCATACCGTCCGTCGGCAGCTGCTGACGACCGCCAACGTCCGCCAAAGGGAAGATCCCTTTTTTGAATCCACTCAAAGGTTGTCATCGACATGGCCCAAACCTCGGTGCTGTTGTTGGTTTGCGACGTTTTGCCCCCAAGGACATAAACGGTGTCGGCTAACACAAATGAGGCCATTCCGCTGCGCCCTCCAAAGGGACAGGTGCCAACTTGGGTCCACTGCCCCAAATCGGGCGAAAATACCCATACATCATCGTAAAATAACATGCCATCCAGCCCGCCAATCAGAAATGCCTGCCCTTGACTATTGACCGCTGTGCTGGCGTACTGTCTGCGTTTATCTGCTGGCAAACTGGGCGCTTGCGACCAAAGAAGAGACTGTAAATCCAAACGATAAAAATCAAATTCAGAGCCAAAGGAACCATTCACACCCGTACCAACGTAGAAACCGCCGTCAAGCACAAAAGATGCTGCATCATCTCTACCTGAGCCGGGAAAGTCACCCAAGGGCAGCCAGCTCTGGGCACTTACCGAAGAAACCAGAAAGAAAATTAATCCAACCACGCGCATAATAGAAGATTGGGAATTTTCTTTAACGCAGGAAAAAGCAATTTATGCGAAAGAGTCATCCATTTTTGGGGCTACTTGGCTTGAAAAAAAATCTTCACTCTTTTGCAGCATTGGCTGGGCTGGAATGACCTTGCTGTGCTGAATTAAACGGAGACGTGAAGAATAGAGGCCGATCAGTATTCGATATTTACCCGCGCTTTTTCTGCTGTTCTCACAAAAACACTGTCATCTACCACCTCAATGGGAAATCCACTTCGCACCACCGTATATCGATAACGGTAAAATCGCTCGCTAAAAACCTTACATGAAAGCAGCGTATCGACCTGTCCTCGGGCAGTGAATGGTTGTCGCGAGCAGCATTCGCATGGCATCTCCTCTCCTCTGTAACCATAGGAAAACTGCGCGTTGGTATCCAAGTTGAACTGAACATTTTTGATGCGGATTTCCACCTCACCAAGACCGTTGAGGGGTGCATTCATTTCCAACTGTTTGTTGCGAGAGAGTTGATCTTCGTCAATGGCAAGTAATGCTGTTAGGTAATTCCCTTTCGCGACCCGAAGTTTGAAGTTTTCGGCAACTCCTTTGTTGAATTGAAGTCGATAAAATCCACTAACATCAGCAGTTGTAGTGGCAAGAACCTCCTCTTTACCGTTGTAAATTCCTCCGGTTATTACATTTGCTTGAATCGCCACTTCAGCACCTGCCACCGCCATATTTGACCCCGTGGCGGTAATTCTTCCGCTGATCACATACGTTATGGGTTCGGGCTTTTTACAAGCGAACATAAATGCCACTGCAAACAAGCCCACTGCTGCAAATAAATACCACGGCAGAAAAACCTCTTTTTTCATGATTAATTACTAATTCGATTGGCGTCTAACCATATTTGACACTGCTGGTAAAGGTCTGGAAAAAATGCGGAAAAACTCTCGCTTACCAGTTGGTTTTCTCCCAGCAACCACTCCCCAGCTTCTCGCAACGGCGGCCTGCTGCTTATGCGGCGCGACAACCCGCCGAGCGATTGCAACACACCCTCTGGTTCAGCGTAATGAAGCAACCAATTCTGGCTTCTCATGTAAGAAAACATATATGCCAAACGTTCCGGGAAATGCGATTCAAATCCTCCAACGGTCGTATAGGTTCGCTCCACAAAAACGGCCAGATCGAGGTGATGATGATCGGCCCAATTCTTTGCCAAGATATGATCGTAACAAATATCCACTACCACTCCTGCCCATTTGCCAGCAATGGGGTGCAAAGCGCGCTTGATGGATTCGTTAACGGGATGTTGATCGGTGTAACTGTCGATAAATCGGTGCAATTTCACGCCCAGCTGCACGCCTTTTGGCAGATGATCTATCCTACTTCCGGGAAGACCATCGGCAATGAAATTTCCAATAAGCACCTGTTCATCTGTTCCGCTCAGGTAGGCATGCGCGAGATAATTCATCCTTCCTATTCATTTACCGTCTACCCGCCGAATATACCACTAATCGCATTACCTTACGGCGTGAACACTATGCACTCCTATTTTCGTGGGTATGGGAAGTAATCGAACTGTATACTGGGTAGCCCAATTTTCGGGATGGCTGTTATACGCTACCCTGTTGGTTTTGTACAACGTATTTTTTGGACCCGGCCTGCAACCCGTGATACTAAAATCGGTTGGCCTTATTGTCCTTGTGGGTATCGCACTCACCCACCTTTATCGAAATATCATCGTTGCACTCAACTGGCTCAATCAACCCATTCTCAGAGCGGTAGGCTTGGTTCTTATGTCGTCTGCCCTGTTGGGCACGGCGCTGCACGCTAGTCATGCCGTTCTTAGCAATCTGCTCATACCCGAGCTTGATGCGTTCAACGGATTCGATTTGGCGTATAACCTGCAAATGGTAATCAATTGGATTATTTTAGTACTGTTCTGGTCTGTCCTATATTTCACCACTCACTATTTTGCGAACTACAAAAAAGAGGAAATTAAAAACCTTCAGATGTTGGCCTCGCAGAACGAAATTGAGCTTACCAACTTGAAATCGCAGCTAAATCCTCATTTCATGTTTAATGCGCTCAACAGCATAAGGGCTTTGGTCGATGAAGACCCAAAACAGGCGAAAAAGGCTATTACACAACTGTCCTCCATGCTTCGCGGGGCGCTGCAAACAGGTCGCCGCCAGCTAATTCCATTGGAAGAGGAACTGCATCTGGTAAAAAGTTACCTGAGCATTGAGAAAATTAGATTTGAAGAGCGACTGCAGGTGAGTTATCGCATTGCCGACGACACACTGTCTTACCAAATCCCACCTTTGATGATACAAACCTTGGTTGAAAATGCGGTCAAACACGGAATTTCCTCACTTACCCTGGGTGGAGAGATTGCTATTGAAACCCTTCTTGATGGGGAGAAACTATGTGTTAAAGTTTCGAACAGCGGACTATATGACCCTCAGAAAAGCTCGAATAGTGGCATCGGCCTCAAAAATACCGAGCGGCGCCTTCGATTATTGTACGGAGAAGAGGCCTCGATGATTATTAAAAATGAAAACCAACAAGTTATCACTGTCTTGAACATACCCAAAAACCTAATGTATGAAAACCTTGCTAGTTGACGATGAGCGTTTGGCTCGCAAAGAGCTCACCACCCTGTTGCGCGAATATCCTCAAATTGAGATCATTGGAGAATGTTCTAACGCCGATGAGGCGCGCGATGAAATTGAAAAACACAAGCCCGACTTGGTCTTTCTTGACATTCAAATGCCCGGTAAAAACGGTTTTGATCTATTGGAGGAGCTGCACTACCTTCCTCAGATTGTGTTTGTTACAGCCTACGACGAATACGCCTTAAAGGCCTTTGAGGTGAATGCCCTCGACTACCTGCTCAAACCAGTTGAAAACAAACGATTGGACGAGACCATCAAAAAAATGGAGCACCGCATTTCTGAGCTGAAAAGTCAGGTACCTGTGGGCGAGGAATTGGTCGGCAACCAGTCGAAACTCACCGAAAACGACCAAATTTTTCTCAAAGACGGAGAAAAATGTTGGTTTGTAACCCTCAAGGATGTGCGTATGTTTGAGAGTGAGGGCAACTATGTTCGGGTGTATTTCGGATCGAGTAAACCCCTTATTCTAAAATCGCTCAACAACCTAGAGGAGCGGCTTGATAACAAAGTTTTCTTCCGAACCAATCGGAAGTTCATTGTTAACCTTCGCTGGGTCGAACACATTGAGAATTGGTTTAACGGTGGATTGCAGGTAACGCTTCGCGATCAGACCAAGGTGGAGGTAAGTCGGCGCCAAGCCGCCAAATTCCGCGATTTGATGAGTCTTTGATGTATATTTGCGAGGTGAAAAAAAAGGCCATTTGGTTGCTTTCGGTGGTTTTCCTGTTGGGATGGTCCTCACCTACCTACAAGATTGCTGTGCTCAAATACAGCGGCGGTGGCGATTGGTATTCCAACCCCACAGCCCTGAAAAACCTCATTAAATTCTGTAACCAGCGTTTAGGTACCCAAATCAATCCCGAGTACGATTACGTTGAAGTAGGAAGTCCCGAACTTTTTAACTACCCATTTATCCACATGACAGGACATGGCAATGTGGTATGGAACAACCAAGAAGCTCAAAATTTGCGCAACTACCTTCGAGCCGGTGGTTTCTTGCATATCAGCGACAATTACGGCATGGATGCCTATGTGCGCCGCGAACTGAAGAAAGTATTTCCAGAGAGCGAACTCATTGAACTCCCGTTCAATCACCCCATCTATCACCAGAAATTCGATTTCAACAACGGCTTGCCTAAAATTCACGAACACGAAGGCAAAGCACCTCAAGGATGGGGTATTGTCTCAGATGGCAGGCTGGTGGTATTCTACGATTCAGAATGCGATTTGGGCGATGGATGGGAAGATCCGGAGGTGCATAACGACCCGGAAGAAACCCGACAGGCCGCGCTCAAAATGGGGGCCAATTTGGTGATGTATGCCTTAAACGGACAACCAGAATAATGATCAAGAACACCAAATGGGGAAAGGCACTTGGCACTCCCTTTCAACGACCAGAACACCTGCCGAAGTCAAACGGTATTTTGATTCGATTTTTTGCATACCTGCTCCTACCCATTCTGCTTTACGTTTTTGTTCCGCGTCAAGTAGCTTATTTGGAAGATCAGTTGCTTTTGATGGGCAGGATAACATCCTCCCTAGCCATGATAGCCGGAGCCATGTTGTTCTGGAGAGGAATATCCTGGGGATTGTGGGTATATGTTGCCGGTGGATTATTGCTCTTTGGTACCTACTGGTATTTTGGTCATCCCAATGCATCAATTCTGTCCCTGCCCCTGCTGGCCAGCGGCTTGATTAAACCCTACAATAAACCCATTGAGTCCTGATGTTTTACCCTAAAATACAACCTGAGTTTCAAGAAAACCTCAACCGACTTAACCTCAATGCTGCCAACGAGTTTCAGCTAAACGTATTCAAAAAAATGCGTTCTGGGGCCGATGTAGTCGCCATCGCAGAGGCAGGAACGGGTAAAACAACTGGAATCATAACGACCCTCATCCATCAGTTAAAAGAAGCGTTTGAGGATGCTCCCCGTGCCCTAATCATTGTCAACAACCGAGCAGAGGTTGAATTTTATTTGGCACAATTTGCCGAATTAGGCAGACATACCGACTTGCGGGTCAAACCGGCTTTCGAGGGTAAACCTTGGAAAGATCAAATGGAGGAGATATACATTGGGGCAGATGTGGTAGTAGGAACCATTGGCCGCATCCAGGAAATCTATTTTAAAAACGGTATTAATCTCAATAAAATAAAGCATTTGATCATTGAGAACGCACATAACCTTACCCACCAGCAAGTTCCACAAATTGAGCGTTTGTTACTGACCTTAGAAAAATGCCAGCGAACCTTTGTGGGCCAGCACATTACGGAGCGCATTGAGCGTATCGCCGATGAGCACCTCAAAAAAGTGGAGTGGGTAGAATAAATTTTTGCAACAGACTCCAGCAGGCATCGCGGTTGGCTTCTGGCTTCCGGTAAGTTCAAAAGTAGCACACTGGCTATGTTCACAACCACTAAATCATTCACGCTGGCCAACGCTGCTAATTAACGGAATCAATTTATATTAACAACGAGATTTCCTCGGTTTGGCCGAAGCGATTTATTTTAGCCTGCCTAAAGACTTATTCCTATGTCGACACCCGCCGCAAAAGTTAGTTTGAAACAAGTATTTTTTGCCATTGTTTGGCCCCGTCGAGCGATGTTGGCTCTGGGCTTAGTATTGATCATCATCAGTCGATTAGCCAGTTTAGTATTGCCGTGGCAAACGCAGGAATTGTTAGACAAAGTAATTCCACAGCGCGATACCGATAGGTTAATTGAATTAATCGCAATAGTGGTAGGTGCCATTGCCGTTCAGGCCATAACGTCATTCTTGCTTACCCGTTTGCTGAGTGTCGAAGCGCAGAGTCTTATCTCCAAGTTGCGCGCTCAAGTACAAAAGAAAATTCTCGCATTGCCTGTATCCTATTTCGACAATCAAAAAAGTGGAGCCCTGGTATCGCGGATAATGAGCGATGTAGAAGGGGTGCGAAACCTGGTTGGCACAGGGTTAGTGCAATTGATTGGTGGTTCATTGACCGCGGTTTTGTCATTGATCCTACTCATTCGAATTAGTCCAGGAATGACCTTGTATGTTTTGGTTCCCATTGCCATTTTTGCATTGATTGCGCTGAAAGCTTTTGCTTTAATTAGACCCATTTTTAAGGAACGAGGCAAGATTAACGCAGAGGTAACGGGCAGGCTTACCGAAACGCTCAACGGAGTTAGGGTTATTAAGGGCTTCAACGCGGAGCGACAGGAAGAAAAAACCTTCGAGCTTGGCGTGGAAAGACTTTTTGAGAATGTAAAAAAATCGCTAACCTCCACCGCTTTAATCACCAGCTCATCTACTTTTCTGCTTGGTTTAGCATCAAACGGCATTATGGGCATAGGGGGATATCAAATCATGACGCAGGAGCTCACTACCGGCGAGTTTCTCTCTTTCACCCTTTACCTTGGGTTTATGATCGCACCTATTGTTCAGATGAGCAACATAGGATCGCAGCTTACCGAAGCTTTTGCGGGTCTTGACCGCACGGAGGAAATCATGCAACTGCCAGTTGAAAACGATCCTGCAAAACGCAACCGTGTATTGGGCAATTTGGTGGGTGACATTCAATTTGACCAAGTAACCTTTGCTTATGAGCAGGGAAAAGAGGTGCTACACGGGGTTAGCTTTCACGCCCCTCCGGGTTCGGTTACCGCCTTGGTAGGTTCATCGGGCAGTGGTAAAACCACCATTGCCTCATTAGCGGCGTCTTTTCTTAATCCGACCGGGGGAACCATCACCATAGATGGAGTTGATTTGACTGAGGTCGATTTATCGTCCTACCGCAGTCACCTTGGAGTGGTGCTACAAGACGATTTCCTTTTTGAAGGTACCATTCGCGAGAATATTCTTTTTCCACGACCCAATGCTTCAACGGAGGAGCTGCAAGCCGCTGTGGAAGCCGCCTATGTCTCTGAATTTACCGACCGATTTGAATTGGGTATCGATACCTTAATTGGCGAACGCGGAGTGAAACTCAGTGGCGGTCAGCGACAGCGCATTGCCATTGCCCGAGCTATACTGGCCAATCCAAAGATCATCATTCTCGATGAGGCTACATCAAACCTTGACACCGAGAGCGAGGCCTTCATCCAAAAGAGCTTACAGGCATTAATGGCCGGCAGGACCACGTTCGTAATTGCCCACCGATTGAGTACCATTCGCCAAGCTACCCAAATATTGGTGGTAGAGCATGGACAAATTGCAGAGCGCGGTACACATGAGGAACTCATTAAATCGGAAGGCCGATACTATCAGCTGTATACTTATCAAGCCAGAATTTAAACCGAAAGGAAACCCCGAATCCCTTTACGGCCAAGATTGCGCGGGCATTCGCCCTTTGTAACAAACACTTTTCAATGCAAAAAAACATTGGCTCATATAGGATACTTAAATTGGGATCAAACCTTTGGTTTGAAGGTAATTCGGAAGGTATCTGTCCCCATATTGCCCTTTCGACGCTTGTAATCTGTTCGTCAATACGGATTAAACTTGAGATCCTATCCGCCTCGACAGTCCAACTCAATTGACCTTTGGCATGAAAAAGATCGCTTACTTTTGTGTCCCATGCGCGGTCTTTCCATTTTATCCTGAGGTCACTCATTTTCGGTCCTAACGGTCCTGTTTAAATTCTTTGAAGCAATCGAGGGAATTGGCCATGAAAGGAATAAAACTGGGAATCAATGCGCGGCATAAAAATCTAATATGAAAAGTAACAACACCTTGTTCCGACTTGGCCAGTACCATTTTTTGGCGCTGGTTTTGGCACTATGCTTCCCCTTGACAAGCCTTTGGGCACAAAACTCCTACAACATCACCAACATGACCGTTGCAGATACAGCGGGTTATTTGTTTGATGACGGTGGCCCAACCGGTCCATACGCAGGGAGTACCGTCAGCACGTTTACCATCAACTTGGGTACAGCCAAAACACTGAAACTGCAGTGGCTGGAATTCAATGTTGAAACCTCTGAAGCGGGTGTGGCCTTGGTTTGTCCATATGACTACGTTGAAGTATTTGAAGGTCTTCCTGGAGCAGCTCCCGCCACTATGTATTGTGGCAACACACCCCCACCCAACTTCGAGGCTCCTTCAGGCGTCATTACCATTCGATTTACCACCGATGGCGCAACTGAGCTCGCGGGATTCAAAGCGTATTGGACTACCGGTGACTACCTTCCTACCAATGGCTCTGGCCCTACTACAGGTTATTGTCCTGCCAATGTTGGTACAGAATGTGATATTTCTTGGTGCAGCCGTGTAACCGTTGCCAATATTGATAACGACAATCGACTGTGCGACAGAGAAATCGCTACAAGTGTTGCCGATGGATATTCAGACTATACCGATCAGCTCATTCAATTTAACCAAGCTACACCATCGACCATCACTGTCGAAATTGGAAATTCGCTGATCACTGATGCAGCTCAGGCTTGGATTGACTGGAACCAAGACGGAATTTGGGATTTAGGAACAGAAAGTGTTCAACTTGTAGGAGATGGTTTTCAGGTTAACCTCTTTGCAGGTGCAATCGTTCCTCCGCCCACAGCGGTATTGAATAAAGTAGGTGTATTGCGTGTAATAACCGATTTTTTAACACCCTTGACCTCTGCTTGTGAGGCCACCTTTGCGGGGGAAGTGGAAGACTACAGCTTTATAGTATTGCCAATTGGTGTTGAACTTCCGAGTTGTGTAAGTTATACCGGGGCCCAACCCGCCGATAGCTCTGTTAACAACTGTCTTCAACAAACCCTTCGCTGGAGGCCAGCTGCCGGGGCAACTTCATACCTGGTTACTTTAATCGATTCAACGACGGGCAACAAGATCCTCGACCGCTTCTCCACCACCGACACCTCAGTAGTGGTTCCGGTATTGCTCAGTCCATCGAATACCTACTTTTGGCAAGCCCTTGCGGTAGATGGAACCACCGAGGGATACAATTGTGATTCTGCTTCATTTTCAACTTCACCCAATGCAGATCCAATTGCCTCCATCCTACCCAATTCCAATAACCTTACTGTTTGTGCCAACACTGGTCTAACGGTCGATGGAAATCCCACGTTAGGCACGAGTCCCTACACGCACGCCTGGACAGGGATAGGTGCCGCAAAACTGAGCAGCTCAACAGCTCAAGCCCCTACTTATACGGCTGCGGGCCCGGGCACGGATCAACTGATCTACACCGTGACCGACAACAACAATTGTATCTCTCGCGATACGGTTGATTTATCCATCATCATGGATGCAATGGCGGGAACACCCGTATTGAGTTCTGCAGGCACCACATTTTGCGAAGGGGCCCCTTTTGATGTGCAGCTATCTGGGGCAGTGGGAGCCGTTGATTTTGAATTTAGCACCGATAACATCACTTGGTTACCCGTTTCGATACTGCAAACCAATGGCGATATCTATACGCTGAGCGTTTCAACCCCCGGAACCATCTCGATACGATCGCTGGCCATTGCCTCAAACTGCAGCGATACATCCAACACCAATCTAAACGTAACCATTGCCCCTGCACCAGCAAAACCTGATGTTTCAGCAAACGGCCCTACTACTTTTTGCGAGGGCGACAGCGTAATGCTAACCGTAGGCAATTACACCTCCGACCTCCTATGGAGCACAGGTGAAACTACCACCAACATTGTGGTTAAAAATGGCGGTGTGGTGAGTGTTACCTACAACGGCGCAGCGTGTGCCTCCGAGTCTGATCCAACTACGGTATTGGTATCTCCCTTACCCGATGCAACTGTGGAGGCGTCAGGTCCTCTTTCGGCTTGTGCCAATGACGGCCTGCTTTTATTCAGCAATCCACAAACCGGAGAGACGGTTTTGTGGTCGACCGGAGAAACCACAAAAGGCATTCGACCCACGGCTTCCGGTAATTATTCATTTACCATTACCTCCATCGACGGGTGTATCAACACAAGCGACGTATTGTCGGTTACCATCAAACCCAATCCCACCGCACCTGCAATCACCTACACGGGCAATCCAAACCCATGTGGTGGTGAGCGCATTGTATTATCCTCGAGCTATTCAACCGGAAATCTTTGGAGCACTGGCGAAAACACTCCTTCTATCACCGTGAGCACCAGCGGCACTTACTCGGTAACTCACACCGACAACACCGGCTGTATCAGCAGTGCCTCGGCATCTACAGTCAACTTCCGTCCAGCCCCACCCAAACCCTTGGTTACCGTGACGGGCAACAGAAATACCTGTGTTGGCGATTCGGTTAGACTTGCTGTCAATGTACCTGGAACAGCTACTTGGAACGACATCAACACCACACAAGCCAATCAGATCGTGGTACGAATTTCGGGTGAGTACTTCGCTACCTTCACCAACACCGACGGTTGCGTAGTCTATAGCGATACAATACCAGTAAATATCACCCCCTTTCAGGCTAAACCTGTTATCACGGTATCAGGAGTACTGTGCGAGGGCAATGCAATCACGCTTAGCACCAACTACACTTCTGGCAATACGTGGAATGACGCCGCTGGCACCAAAAACGACACGCTGATCGTGAGTCAGTCCGGGGTTTACCAAGTGCGCAACGTTCAAAATGGCGTGTGCATAGCCGATTCAGATCCGCTGACCTTGGTTCTTGAGGCTAAACCTGCCAAACCCAGTATTTTTGAGCAGAACGATAGCCTATACTCCACGGTAAGTGGTGCCACATACCAGTGGATTGGTGAGTTTGGCCCCGTGCCCAATAGCAACAGCATCCGCATCAAACCCACTACCACCTCCAATTATAAGGTGATTGTTTACTCGTCCAACGGTTGTGCATCACCCCTTTCAGATCCATATTACAAAGGATTTGTGGGTATTGCAGAACCCGCTAGCTTAGGCATCTCCATATACCCCAACCCAAGTAATGGCGTAATCTACCTCGACAACAAGGACCTGCTAAGCGGCGCGGTTTACGTAAGCAATTTACTGGGTCAAAGGATTTTTGAAAGTCAACTTACTAACGACCGAAATCGCCTTGAACTCGATGTTCCTGCTGGTGTTTATCTATTGACCTTGGAAACCAGTCGCGGCAAAGCGGCCATGCAGGTAGTCGTTACCCGCTAATAACAGTCTTTATTCAAAGAAGCCGTGTATTTTGCTACACGGCTTTTTTTTTGCCTTATTTATGGATTAAACCATAAAATTGGGAATCGGTTGAGGCAAGCCACAGATGACCCGCAAGCCTCAGCGGATAGAATAATTGCGATGGAACTGTACGTGCTAATTCGAAACCTCTGGCCAGCAATTGACACATTGGTCTTGTTAACTTAAGTAATCCTTTATAACGCAAATGCGACCCACATGGAAGCTAGCAGAGGCCTGGCTTACTATCCATGCAGAAAAGGAATATCGTCTTAATTGAATTATGCGCGATACTTGGTAAACAAGTTTAACCAGAGCAAACGCGACCACCTGAAAGTTAAGGGCGCCAATAAAACCAAAGAAGTTAGGATAAACGCGGTGAAGTACTCCGTTGGCCAGTCAAGCCACAGCAATTGTAGCAGAAACCAAACAATAAACCACCCTGACGTCAGGGCGTAGGCTACATACATGGCCCCGGTAAAGTAACCCGGTTCCCGCTCGTACTGGAGTTGACAGGACTTGCAGTGGGTGAACATTTTGAAGATGCCTGCGAAATAAAACGGATTGTTAAAAACAAAAACCCTTCCGCGGTGACATTGAGGGCAGCGATTTAAAAATATGGAGCGAAGGGCTTTTATAAGTCTCATAAGCTCACTGTTATATCGCTACTTTCGACTGACACATAAAATCGGTTGTTGGAGCACCTGCTTCAGCAATGGCTTTAAATCCACCCTCTACTTCAACAAAATTCCGATATCCGCGAGCCAGAAAGATCGAGGCGGCAATCATGCTGCGATATCCACTTTGGCAGTGAAGTACAAATGCCTGATTTCGATCGAGGAGTGGCATCCAGCTGTTAAACTCGGCCAATGATCGGTGGTAGGCATCTTCCACATGTTGAGCTGCGTATTCGCTGTCGCGACGCACATCAATTACCATGGGTTTGTTGCCTAACCGGTTTACAAAATCTTGAGCACTGATTCGGGTTACTGTGTCAACCTCCTTGCCTGCAAGCAGCCAAGTTGAGAACCCTCCATTTAAATACCCAAGCACTTGATCTATACCTACGCGCGCCAGGCGGGTTATGACTTCGGCCTCCGAACCAGGATCACAGACCAATAAAACGGGTTGGGTAACATCGCCAAGAACGGCACCCGCCCAGGGAGCAAAGTCTCCTTTCAAACCAATGTTTATGCTACGCGGAACAAACCCTTTCGCAAATTCAGCACCCGCGCGAGTATCAATCACCACAGCACCCGTACTCTCTACGGCAGCTTCAAAACGATCTGCGGTCAGAGGTATCAAACCCCGCTCCATCACCGCTCCAAATGAGTCGTAGCCGTGTTTGTTCATATTTACATTGAGCGGAAAATAAGCTGGAGGCGCCGATAAGCCATCGAGGACTGCCTCCGTAAATGCCTTTTTGTTGGGCTGATTTAAGGCATAATTCATTTTTTTCTGATTGCCCAGTGTGTCCATGGTCTCCTTCATCATATTTTTCCCACAGGCACTCCCTGCACCGTGTGCGGGATATACCATGATGTTGTCAGGAAGAGGAAGAATTTTCTGCGTTAAGCTGTCGTACAACATGCCCGCTAGGTCTTCCATGGTAAGCTCATTCGACTTTTGGGCGAGATCCGGACGTCCCACATCGCCTAAAAACAGGGTATCTCCGCTGAAGAGAGCAACAGGTACTCCCGCCTCATCTTTCAACAGGTAACAAGAGCTCTCTAGGGTATGTCCGGGAGTATGAAGCACTTGCAGAGTCAGTTTTCCAATTTGAAATACCTGACCATCAGTGGCAATAAGGGCTTCAAAAGAAGGTGTGGCTTGAGGACCGTAGACAATCGGAGCGCCAGTGGCTCGGCTCAAATCGATGTGACCCGACACAAAATCAGCGTGAAAATGGGTTTCAAAAATGTATTTAATCCGGGCTCCTGCTTTCTCGGCTTTGTCGAGGTACGGTTTAACTTCTCGAAGCGGATCAATAATCGCAGCCTCTCCGTTACTTGCTATAAAGTAGGCGCCTTGAGCCAGGCAACCGGTGTATATCTGTTCGATGATCATGATGCACAAAGATAACCCTTCTTGCAAAAAGAGAACACGGAGAATAACAGGATTTAACGGTTCTTGGCGGGCGGTATAGCCCGTGGCAATTGGTCGCGAGGAGCAATACGAACACTGGAGCCTCTCGCCAAACGCCGGGTCATAAACCAGAGATTCGAAGCTAAGCGGGTTGGTCGGCGACATCCTGACCGAATTGCAGGATGTACCCATTGTTATCGGCAATGGCAAATTCGCGCATTTGCCACTCAAACGTCTCAATGTCATAAACCAACTTGGCCTTCCGGTGCAACTTTTGATACCAGAATTCTACATCATCCACATAAAAATAGAAACTGCCGGTGTATGCAGCACGATGAAAAGAGATGTGGTCATTGGGCTTCGATATCATCAATTCAACCTGCCCCGAGCGAACGGAAGCCCATTGCTTCAGGTTGTGCATCTCATCGCAGGTAAAACCCAATACCTGAATGTAAAAATCAAGGGTCTCTTCAAACCGGTCGGTCCACAATATGGGCGTTAACTTTCGAATCATCTTACATCCTCTACTCCAAAAACAACTTCTTGTTGATTGGCTTCCACACGAGTTCCAAAAAGTCCGTCCCACCATGGAAACAGAGAGCTGTAGTTGGAATTGGTTTCATTTACCTTGTTGGAGTGGTGAATGCGATGCATGGACGGCCCCACCAATAGCCATGACAAACCCCGCGAAATGGCATTTTCGCTGCTTAGATTGCTGTGATGCCAGAGTATTACAGGGAACAAAAGCATGCCGTGCAACGCTATGGCTTGCGTAGAAATTCCCAAAAGGGTAAAAGGCAACCACCGAGCGGGATAAGAAAAGAGCAATTCGACCGTGTGAAAGCGGATGGCTGTGGTGGTATTCATCTGCAAATCGGTGTGATGCAGTCTATGCCAACGCCACAAAAAAGACCACTCGTGATTGATTCTGTGCCATCCGTACATGAATACATCGATGATCAGGATCTCCGCCACCATGAGAAAGGGACCATCCCATCCCCAGGCATTAAACAATCCCCATTGTTTTAATTCGATGTGCGTGAACCAACGCTGAAATGCCACTCCTGCAAAAGCGATCCAAACCATATTTCCCAGACCCACCAATAGGTTAAAGGAATTGTGCCTAAACATATTTTTGTAAGCCCGTTCGGGCCATATTACCTCAGCGATATACAGCGCCACAAAGGAAATAGGCACCAACCAGCGCTGAATCTCAGTCCAATCATTCATACACCTTTTCCCCCTTGTTTAACCATACCCCGAAGGTTTTGGAATAGGCATGTACCTTATTGGTGGGCTTGTCGGCACTAACTACGGCATGTCCTTGATTGACCCATTCAAAAATTCCACCGTACAAGTTGAACACCTTGGTAAATCCAAGCTTCTTTATTTTTTCCGCAATTTTCTCACTTCTGTAACCTACCGAACAGTAGACCACAATAAGTTCGTCTTTTCCGATTTCTTTCAAACGATTGACATCAAAGTCTTCATAACCTACCCATAGTGCTTGGTCGATATGACTTACGTCATATTCTCGTTTAGCCCTGGCGTCGAGGAATTGAATGTTTTTGTACTTCGCTGCCTGCTCCACAGAGCATTCGGGTACCGAGTGGCTGAGCATGACTTTCAACATCATGTTAAAAGATCCGCTCTGCACGCGCTGTCCAAAGGCCATTCCGCTTGTTATCATCCAAAAAACAGCTGCATAATATTTCATACTCTTATAAACGTGGAGCCACTACAAAGAGTTTCGCGAGGGTGTGTTCAAAGGAGGACCATCCACCCGCTTGTAAACCAGAAGATTTCCTCTGGAAGTATAAGATAAGACGAGCGATGAATCAGTCAATTCTAACACCTCCCAACACAGGTCAAAGTTAGGGCAGGAAAGGTAATTACCCCCTGACTGGACTGCGGTATCATTGGGCATTACACACGTATCTGCGAGGATATATTGGGTCTTGCTCCAGCTTGTCATTCCTTCGGCGTATTCCCATCGGTACAGGCTATCAAAAATCAAAACGTTGCTGGTGTCATCCGTGTGTATCCAGCAGCCTTCCAAACGATTGGTCTCAGGTAGCGGGTTGGAAGGGGTTCCTCGATTAGCACGCTCACCGGGTGAGCATGATCCAAGCATGGCGAGAACCACTCCCAAAAGCAAATATTTAACAACCAAATTCTGTACCATTATACCACTAGTTGGGGTTGAGTATCATCGGAGTGCCTTTGCCACTGCCAAAAACAATGATCTTGCTGTTGGGTGATGACGCCAATTCGCGTTGAACTTTGATCTGCTCGTATTGCAATAACTTATCAGACAAGCCCGTACTCAGAATTCGCTGATAATCGGCAATACCCTGGGCCTCAACCCGCTTTCGCTCAGCTTCTTGACGTTCCTTATCTAAAACAAACTGCATTTTCTGTGCTTCTTGCTCAGCATTGATTTTAGACTCAATGGTCGCCTTAACCGATGGAGGTAAAGTAATATTGCGAACCAGCAATTGCTCCAAAACCAGACCTCGATCTTTGAACGATTTCTCCACACTTTTGAATATGCGGCCTTGGAATTCATCGCGTTTGTCGGAATACAAATCAACGGCGAGGTAGTACACCGCGTTATCCCTGATTTTGGTGCGGGTAATGGGTCGAACAATGGTGTTTCGATAATCTTCACCAATGCTCTGCAAAATCCGCGGGGCTTGGTTGGGAACCACCCGGTATAAAACGGTAACATCAATAATAACCTCTAAGCCGTCGGCGCTCAGCACCCGAATGGCATCATCGCCTGATTTATCGCCTTCATCGTGTACCCCGCTCATGGTGTAGTTTTGTGTTTTCACATCAAATTTGATCACCTCTTTCATCGGATTGATCACATTTAATCCACTCTCCAATACGCGGTTATCAACTTTACCAAACAGCACCGGTACCCCGACTACTCCCGGTTCGATGGAGACAAAACAAGCCGTCGAAATTCCTAAAATAGCCAGTAAAGTTCCAATGCCCAATAAAATGTTCTTGGCCAGCGATAGTTGCTCGGCCATTCGTCCAATGACCACGGCAACCCCTATCAAAATCAATCCCAAAATAAAAACAATCATAACGCGAATTTTCTTGGAAATGTAGCTTTTTTCAGGTTCAGATCAACACTGCTTGCCATTCCTTAAAACGAAATGGTCAATTGTTAATTTACGTAAAATACACGGCAAATCGACCGGAGGGACCGCGAGAAAGATAACCATCTGGAAGTGGTGTTTGTTTACTTAAAAAACCTGACCGCCATGCTCCATCCCGAGTACATCAAAACACTGGCTTTTTTCATGTGTGCCACCCCACAGGGTGCCCAACACGTGATTAGGCAACTGGCACAACCATCGATCACCCACCTGAGAGAGGTGCTGATGGCCATTCGCGACGGAATGCAGCGAAATGACTGTACTTCTAGCTTCGCTCAGTTCAAACAGCGACTTGATTCAGATGCATTCAATGAAAAGGAGCAACACATCTTATACCAAAGTCTCATCGCAGGCAAAAATGCCGCAAGCATTGCTGCCGAGCTCGATATTCGGGTGGAAGAAGTGCATAAAAATTTAAGAAAAACGTTCGACCTTCTCCGCTTTGTGCAACAGAATGCGGGTAAGCAGGCTTGTTAATCACGCATTGAAACAAACACGCGATGACCTCATTGGTTTGGATTCAGAATGAACAGCGACTAAGCGACAATCCCCTGTTTTGGAAAGTTCGCAACGACAGTTGTATCCTGCCCGTTTACGTGATTGATCCCAGGAAGTGGGAAAACAATCGACTTGGACTAAGTCGGATGAGTGCGCTTAAAACCAGGTTTTTAGCAGATAGTCTTCAAAATCTAAAGCTCAAATTGAGTCAATTAGGAAGCGACCTGCATATCGTGGAGGGCTTTCCTGAAGAGGTTCTCCCCGCCTTGGCTGAAACCCATCAGTTAAGAAGGATGGTATACACTGCAGGACATTGCAGCGAGGAGCGAAGTGTGCAAAACAAGGTCATACAAAACCTCAACCACATTGGAATTGAGGCTGTAGCCGAGGGCGAACACACGCTCATAGCCGACCGAAGTCTTCCTTTTCCCATCAAAGCCTTACCTGATATTTTCACCAAATTCAGGCACTCGGTAGAACGCGAAACGACTCCGCCGGCTGAATTACCTGTACCTACGTCATTTCCCAATCTACCGAAAGGGTATGCACCGCAGTCATGGCCGGGATTTGAGGCCAGTAAAATTCAATTAGAAGAACACCAGCAGGTACTTTTTAAAGGAGGCGAGGATCGCGCGATGGAGAGACTCCGCTATTACACCACGGAGAGTCGATTGCTCAGTACCTACAAAGAAACACGCAACGGACTGTTGGGGAGCGACTTTTCTTCGCACTTATCTCCATGGATGGCACACGGCAACGTAAGCGCCAGAACCATCTATTGGCAGATCAAGGCCTACGAGGCGCAATACGGAGCAAACGACTCAACCTACTGGCTTATTTTCGAACTGTTGTGGCGCGACTTTTTCCATTTTACGGCCCGCAAACACGGCGATGACATTTTTAAACCCGAGGGATTTAACCAAACCTACAGAAAGTTGGGCCGAAAACCCCAGCGCGATTTTTGGCAATGGACCAGAGGTGAAACGGTCGATCCCTTTGTCAATGCCAATATGATTGAACTGGCCTGCACCGGTTTTATGAGCAATCGCGGCCGTCAGAACGTTGCGAGCTATCTCATTCACGACTTGGGTATCGATTGGACCGCGGGAGCAGCGTATTTCGAGTCGCAACTGATCGATTACGATGTGCACAGCAACTGGTGCAATTGGGCTTATCTGGCTGGCGTGGGCAATGATCCACGCGGCTTGCGAAAATTCGACACCCGCCGGCAGGCCCAACAATACGATGCATCGGGCGAATACACCCGCTACTGGACTCAACACCGCATCGGAGCGTAAAACTAACTCATAAAACCCGACCTCATGAAATTGCCGCTGTTAAGCGAAACAGACATAGATCGCATTATTGAAATGGCCTGGGAGGACCGCACCCCGTTCGATGCCATCGAACGGCAGTTTGGCGTCTCTGAAGCAATGGTTATTGCGTTGATGCGCAAACACATGAAAGAAAGCAGCTTTCGAATGTGGCGCAAACGCGTACAAGGCCGAAGTACCAAACACCAAATCAAGAGGGCTGACGACGTAAATACCTTTAAATGCTCTCGCCAACGTCATATTAGTAACAACAAAATTTCTAAACGCTAAATCCAACGCCCATGACCGCCTACTCATCAGCCGTAATACCCTTAACTATTACTGAAGAGCACGACCACGTTCACAACGGTCGTCTAGAAACCCCCATGCGCCTCGACGCGCATCAGTTGAGCGATGAAGAAAAAATTGCTCGCATCGCCCACCATTTTGAGGCCATCATGCACACCATGGGTCTGGATCTGAGCGACGACAGCCTCCGCGATACACCCAAGCGAGTGGCCAAGATGTATATCAACGAATTTTTCTCGGGGCTCAACCCTAAAAACAAACCGTCGGTGAGCTTGTTCGACAACCAATACCAATACGGCGAGATCTTGATTGAAAAAAATATTCGCGTTCACAGCTATTGCGAGCATCACTTCGTGCCCATCACAGGTGTGGCTCACATCGCCTATAAATCCTCTGGAAAGGTGATTGGCCTCTCGAAGCTCAACCGAATTGTCGACTACTACAGCCGCAGACCTCAGGTGCAGGAGCGATTAACACGCCAAATTGGGCAAGATCTTTGCCGTGTACTGGAAACCGATGATGTAGCGGTGATCATCGATGCAGCCCACATGTGTGTGTCAAGCCGAGGTATTAAAGATCCACACAGTTCAACCATCACCGCTGAATACAGCGGTTGTTTCAAAGATCTTGACCAACGCAAAGAACTGTTGGCCTTGTTGAAGATAAGTGACTGAGATCACCTTTTGATTGGGCTCGAATGCTGACCTTTGCCCAATCGAAGTCATGCATAGCACTAAATCAGAAGTTACAATGGGATTGCGCGAGAACTGGAAGCAGTTCTCGCTGCTTGTCCTTATCAATGCATTGGTAGGCGGAATGGTAGGCATGGAGCGCACCATTCTTCCGGCCTATGCCGAGGCGAAGTTCCATATCCAATCAAGTGCTGCCCTTCTCTCGTTCATTGTGGCCTTTGGATTTACCAAAGCCCTCGCCAATTACGCTACGGGCCGATTGGCAAACAGAATGGGAAGACGCAATCTCTTGTTGTGGGGTTGGTTGTTGGCCATGCCAGTGGCCCCCTTGCTCATGTGGGCTCCACAATGGATCTGGGTTGTAGTGGCCAATATTTTTCTTGGCATGAGTCAGGGCTTTACCTGGAGCAGCACAGTGGTGATGAAAATTGACCTTGTAGGACCTAAAAACAGGGGCCTGGCAATGGGTTTAAACGAATTTTCGGGCTACTTGGCTGTGGGTTTAATGGCTTGGCTAACCGGATTTTTGGCCTCTCGCTATGGCGTGGGTGAAGTGCCGTTCTACACCGGAATGGTGATCAGCATCTGTGGCTTTTTATTGACAGCCTTTTGGGTTAGAGATACCCGAGCACTGGCATCGACCGAAATACCCACCCTTTCTCAACAAAAACTAGAAGGATTGTTCTGGGCCACTACGTTCAAACATCCAACTCTAGGTTCGGTTACCCAAGCGGGCATGATCAACAACCTCAACGACGGTATGATCTGGGGCCTTTTACCCGTTTTACTGATGAATTTGGATTTCGATCCGGCCCAAAGTGCATGGATTACGGCGGCATATCCAGCTGTATGGGGATTGAGTCAGCTGGTAACAGGCCGACTAGGCGATACCGTATCCCACAAAAAATTGCTGTTTTGGGGTATGCTACTACAAGGGTTGGCCATTCTGTGGATGCCATGGCAAAACACGTTCAACTCTTTGCTTTCCTTATCGGTCATCATAGGTCTTGGTACGGCTTTGGTCTACCCCACTTTTCTCACCGCGATTGCCGCTGTGACCCATCCCTCCCAACGCGCCGAGACTTTGGGAATATTTCGATTTTGGCGCGATTCAGGTTATGCATTTGGCGCACTTCTGTCAGGAATCATCGCCGATGCGCTGGGTTTACAAGCGGCCATTACAGGAATAGGAGCCATTACGCTACTCTCTGCTGTCATTGTGACCATTCGGATGAAGAACAACCGCTAAACGCAGCGTAAGCTCTGCAAATAACTGTAGTTTGATTTTAAAAGGCGAATTTCAAATCGAATCGTCGAGCTGTCGAGCAGATTTGGCCGCCATCACAGGTCTTCCCTGCAGCGCTTGCACCAAAACAGCCGTTGCCAAGGTAAAATAAAACGCCGCTACTACGGCAATCCAACGAGGATTTGACAAACCCAGCCATGCCAGTAACGGCAGCACTTGGAGGGCGTGCATGCCTACGAAATGAGCCACCCGCAAATCGCCTGCCGTGGTATTCCATTTCAAGAAAGGCAGGGTTTGATTGACATCAGAAAGGCCCACCGAGTGGGTAAGTCGGGAACCCATCACAGCCCCTTCCAGCGAGAAAATGACAAAAATCAAAATGCCCAATCGAACCGCCCATAAATAGCCGGGTGTCAGATGAGGCAAGGGCGTGGTAAAATACAAGTATCCCACATACGCCGCATACAAGGTAGCGGCCGTGGCGGCCAAGCCCATTAGCGCATACATGGTGGCGTAGAACGGGGTGGATTGATTGAAATGCGAGGCCTCTCCCCTGCCCGCCTGCACCGCGATATACACCATTTCGAACGCAAAAAGAACCACATTCACCCAGGTAAATAATGTGGTATTAAATCCCGGCAGATCGCCAGTAAACCATATCATTGCCAACAGAAAAAAAGCTATCGACAGCGCAAATTTCAGCGGTTTGTTCCACGCGTTGACCCCGTTAACCTCAAGGGAACTCATCCGCGTTAAGACCGCAAATAAATGGCAGCCAAAAGCAGCGCCATAGAAAAATAAAAAAGCACCTCATTACGGTTCTTCAGCTCCAAAACAAACGATATCATAGGTCTTGAGTTTGATTAGACTATTGAACTGCAAATTTCCATATTCCTGAGCGTTGTAGATGTTATCATTTGTTTAGAAATAATGCTCCAAGAAATGACCTGAAAGTGGGTTAGGCATTCGACTGAAATGGGAGAAATAAACTGCGAACCATGTTCATGCGCTAATTGCACCATGCCGCGAGCAAGTCAGTCGGTCATTTTATCTATGCAGAATGGAGTACGCTGTAAAAGGGTTTAGACAGTGCTTGAACTTTTTAGCGCTTCTAATTTCAGCAA
>DASUEB010000134.1:0-4934 GCA_036275295.1 Luteibaculaceae bacterium
GACACCATCGGCGGCTATTTTACCCTGATTTGGAAGCAGGTGGATGGGAAATGGGTAATTACCTCTGATCACACCAGCTAATGGAATTGTATTTGGTAATGGCCTCTGTGGGGCTTTTAACTGCACTGGGGTGGCGATCAGATAGGTTTCTAAGCGCTTGGATTCTCGAGCCCTACGAGGTAGTCCACCACCGCAAATGGTGGTCATTGCTCACGCATGGCTTTCTTCATGCCGATTTTACCCACCTGCTTTTCAATGGCATTTCACTTTACGTCGCTGGAGAGGCGGTATTGATGGTGTTCAAAGCTTTGTTTGGAGTCATGGGAGGCGCCTGGTTCGTGTTGTTTTTTGTTTCGGCCATACCTGTTTCGGCGCTTCCTTCACTATTGAAACACAAAAACAACCCCAACTACCGCGCCTTGGGTGCTTCGGGTGCCGTTGCTGCGGTATTGATGGTTTTTGTGATGTTCTTTCCCAAGGTGAGTTTAATGATGTTCTTTCTTCCCATTCCCATTCCGGCTTGGCTGTTTGGCATCATATACTTGGCTACCGAATTTGCGCTGAGCAAAAGAGGGGGGACTGGCATTGCTCACGATGCGCATTTCATGGGATCGATCTACGGTATTTTGATCTCTTTATGGATAGATCCGTCGGTTTTGAGTCGTTTTATATCAGAAGTGATTGGTTGAGCAAGGGTCTTACTATCTAATGGTGAGAATACATTTAGCTATATCTTTAACGCACAGAAGGCGCGTAATGAATGGTGCCTGGAGCTAGTCATGAGGAAAATTCTTTTTTTGGATCGCGATGGGGTCATCAATCGCGAAATGGGACGACATGTTTGGGAGGATGCGGACTTTGAAATTCTCTCTGATGTAACAGAGTCTATTGCATTAGCCAAAACAAAAGGTTTTGAGGTAGTAGTGGTTACCAATCAAAGCGGGGTCTCCCGAGGTTTTTATTCCTTAGATCAAGTGCATGCCTTGCACCGTCGACTGGATGTGCTGCTGGCTGAAAGGGGATTGGCGGTACTAGAGTATTTTATTTGTCCCCACTTGCCTGAGCACTCGCGTTGCTTGTGCCGCAAACCGGGGTCGCTTATGATTGAGAAGGCGCTGGCCAAATACAAAGGCGACAAAAATCTATCCGTTTTAGTAGGCGACAGAGAAACGGATGTGGAGGCGGCTGTGGCTGCTGGCATTCGCGGTATTCAGATCGAATCGAACAGCGGATTATTGCAGATTGTCAAAAACCTAGCCTCGTGAATCCTGCTGTTTTCCTATACAATAATCGCTTTATACCTGCACATGAAATAAGGATTAGTCCCACCAACAGAGCCTTTTTTTACGGCGATGGCGTATTTGAATCGATCAGGGTATGTGGCGGTCAAGCTCGTTTTCTGGAGAGCCATTACGGCCGTCTATTGGCAGGAGCGAATCAACTGGGGTTGGACTTGGGAGAGCTCTCTTTTGATCGTTTCGTCGACCAAATTCAAGCGCTGGTTCAAGTCAATCACATCCACAACTCGGCTCGCATTCGCTACATGTTGTATCGGGATGAAGGTGGATTTTACCATCCTCAAACCCGATCCACATGTCATTTTGCATCCATCCACACGCTAGATGTAAGTGCTTATGGTTCTGCGCAGCGCGAGCTTCGCTTGTGTGTGTATCGGGATTTACCCAAGTGGCGAAATCCGCTTAATGCCGTGAAATCGCTTTCTTCCACGTTGTATATCCAAGCTTGTCGTTACGCCAATGAAAGGGGCTTCGAGGATGCGGTATTGCTCAACGAAGTGGATCAGGTTGTGGAATGCGCCACCAGCAATATTTTCATTATTCAACAGAATCAAATTACCACGCCGTCGCTTGATTCAGGATGTCTACCGGGAGTTATGCGGGAGCAGTTGATGGTATTGGCAAAACAGCAAGGTTTTGTCGTAAGGGAGGCAGATATGGATCTACTACAACTCGAGTCGGCCGATGAAATTTTGCTTACCAATGCCATTTCGGGCATTCGCAATGCCACCGAGTTTCAGGGTCGATTGCTAAAAACGGGGCTGGGAACTCAGTTGTTGGATGATTTGAACAAGGCCGTTAGTTCAGGTTGGGGTCTTCTGGGAAATTAGCCAAAATGGCAAAATCTTTACCCAGCGTTTTTAGCGTGCTCTCCCATAAGTGGTCTTCGTGGCAATTCATAACCCGCTCCACGGTGGCTTGAGCAACGATCCAAGCTTTTTCCTTCATTTCCTGATCCAGCTGACCAGCACTCCAACCGGAGTAGCCAACGAAAAATCTAACCTCCGATTCATCGATCAAGCCATTCAGGAAATAATTCTTCAAAGATTCAAAATCACCACCAACACATAGATTTTCACTAATCACTTTGCTGTCGAGCATCAAATCGGGTCTGGTATGAATGAAATAGAGGCTGTTTTGCTCTACCGGTCCACCCGTTGCGATGCGTGTAGTTATTTCAGGAAAGTCTGGAACCAGGTCACTGAGCTTCACATCGAGGTATTTGTTGAGCACAAAACCAAAGGTTCCATCTTCGTTACTGTGCTCACAGAGCAGGATTACCGTACGCTTGAAGTAAGGGTCGCTCAAAAAAGGCTCTGATATCAGCAGGTGACCTTTGTCGGGTGCAATGGTGTTAGATGGAAAGAAGTTAATCACAGAGTGAAAGTAATGTTTCTACAAGCCTGATATGCGGCTTGTATCGCTAAGAAATTAACAAATCGTGGTCAAAAATGGTTTAGTTTTGAAATTGAATCCCGCCACATGAGCCCATCTATTGAACATATCAGAAAGGATTACACTCGCTTTCGCTTGGATGAGAGCGATATGCCCGCAAACCCAATGGAGTTATTACAAGCATGGGTCGATCAGGCCATCTCCGAAAAAGTCAGCGAACCCAATGCCATGCAGTTGATTAGCTTGGGTTTTGACGGAATACCGGAGGGACGGGTGGTTTTATTGCGCGGAATTCAACCCGACGGTTTGCGATTTTACACCAATTACCGAAGTGCCAAAGGCCAACAATTGGTCCAAAACAACCGGGTTTCAGCCAATTTCTTTTGGCCCGATTTAGAGCGCCAAATTCGAATCAAAGGCGAAGTTCACCAACTATCTGCTGAAGAAAGCGATGTTTATTTTGATTCCAGACCCCGGGAGAGTCAACTGGGAGCATGGGCATCTGATCAAAGCGAGGTTATTGCCAATAGGCAGGTGCTCATCGATAAACTCCGCGATGTTGAAAATCGGTTCGCAGGCAAAGAAGTACCTCGTCCCGATTGGTGGGGTGGTTATCGTATAGCACCCTTCTACTTCGAGTTCTGGCAGGGTGGAGCCAGCCGATTGCACGACAGATTGACCTACCAGCAGGCTGGTAATCAGTGGAAAATAGAGCGTCTATCACCCTAATTCGTCGAGCAACCGGGTCCACTCGGTCCGTATTCGCCATTCTTTGGGATAGTAGTTGTTATACCTGGTGCCAGACCCCTTACACCACAGGAGTCCATTGTTTTGGTGCGTTATCAGTGTCCAGCCTTTAAGATGTGTGTTTATCTGAGGTGTTCCTTTTGATAAAAGTGCTAAGGCAGTGGATTGATCCACTTCTAGGCGGTTTTCACTCCAAGAATTGGAACGGTTGGATGTGGCCAATGCCGCCGAGGGAATAAAATCGGTACCCTTAAAGTGCCCCAGTGGCAGCCCTAAAGAAAGTATATATAACTGGTTGCTAATTCGGTGATAAACATCAACCAATGCTTGACTGCCTTCGAACCAATCTCCTCTGTAATTAAGTAAGGTTTGCGGGGATGAAAGGGAACCCATTAGGGCTTGACGTTCTCTCTGCATCTCTCTAGTCAAAGAAGGTTCCTTTGATTTGATTTTTCTAGGTTGATGAGGGGAGCGCTCACCACCTTTTTTGACTACCGATAGAAAAAGTCCCTCACCTTGATAGATATGTGGGTAAAATCTCCATGCGTGAATACCCGCTACCTCCGATCGACAGGCTCCGTTGGGCAAGGGGAGAGATACAGACTCTCCCTCTACCATCTCCAACAAACGCTTGATCTGGAGCTCATTCTCCGCCAGGTTGAATGTGCAGGTAGAATAAATGAGATGTCCACCTGGCTTAAGCAGGTGGTAGGCCTTTTCCAATAGAATCGATTGTCGCATGGCACATTGATCAACCCGGCTTAAAGACCATTGATCCATAGCCTCCGGATGTTTCCTAAACATGCCCTCCCCAGAGCAAGGGGCATCGATAAGAATTAGATCAAAAAAATCCTCCAGTCCTGAAAAATGATCAATCTCGTTACGCGTAATTAGGGTTTGGGTGGTTCCCCATTTTTGCAAGTTTTCAACGAGAATATCGGAGCGCAACTTATGGATCTCATTGGAGATCAGAATGCCATCGCTCCCTAAAAACTCGCTGATGACCACACTTTTACCGCCGGGTGCGGCGCATAGATCTAAGCAAATAGCAGGTTTGTGGCTTGGATAAAGTAAGTGAAGGGCATATTCCAACTGCATGGAGCTACTTTCCTGTACATAGTAAGCCCCAGCATGAAAAGCAGGATCAGCGGTAAATGAGGGTCGTTCAGGGAGGTAAAAACTGTTTTTGGTGTTGGGGACCTTCTCCGCTAATGCCAAGGCATGATTTTTTCGGGGGTTGATCCTTACCGCCGTTGGTGGATTTTGCTGCTCAATAGCGCGAAGGAGGTCGGGAGAATTAAGCCCCTCAAGAGCTTGCAGTTGCTTCACAAAATCGGCTGGAATCGTCATATGAGCTGCCATTACCCTGCAATGATAGGTTAAATTCACCCAAATAGATACCCAAATAGGCCTTGCATTTTTGTCTGATTTTAAGGCCCGACTGCACGGTTCTGGACCCCACTTCACATGTGAAGTGGGTTTGATCACTTTTAC
>DASUEB010000135.1:0-11159 GCA_036275295.1 Luteibaculaceae bacterium
AACCCTTATCGCTGCCAGCTCATCTGGCGGCGGCTCTCTGATCTAACCTTGTTAATCTGAGCCTTTCTTATCAAATAGGCCCCAAGAAAAATTAAAACAGGTCCAAATAACCCGTCGATTCTACCAACCGCCTGAGCAACGACAAGATTCATTGTCATTAAAACTCCGATAATTATCAAGTGAATGCCAACTAACTTCATGATGTTTGCGCAAGAATTAAATTTAGATGTTTTTACTGCAGGCTAAAATAGAAATTTCTTTTTACATAGGTTTGCACCAACACTTCACCTCGGTTTAACACCCGAACCAGATCCCGAGTTAAAGACCCTCTGTTGTAATGCGCAGCCCTTTCTACAGCCTATCCGGGCAAAAAATTCAATGCCTACTGGCTACTGTTTGAAGTCGTTTGCGCTGATGATGCTTCTGCTAACCCCGCGCTGAACACCTCTTGTTTCAATCATTTTATCTATATTCAAGGCCACATAACACCGTATTCATGCGCCATTACTACTGGCCAAATACGGTTCTAAAGCCTACCCAATACGTTTAATGCATGTCGACTACCATCATCATTGCCATCTGTATTCTGATTCTAGTCGCGTATTTGTTCGATCTCAGTGCCGCAAAAACCCGAATTCCATCCATTTTGCTATTACTGGTTTTGGGATTTGCCGTGAAACAAGTCTGCGCTTATTTTCTCATTGCGCTGCCTGACTTAAACCGTTTGCTACCCGCTTTGGGCACCATCGGATTGATTTTGATTGTTTTGGAAGGGGCTTTAGAGTTGAGAATCGAACGAGGTAAGGGCCATTTAATTAGCAAAGCTGTAGTAACGTCGTTAATTCCTATGCTGCTCATGGGTTCGCTTCTGGCCGCTGCATTCCATATTGTTTTTGGTTATCCGCTTCACCAAAGCGTAATCAATGCGATTCCATTCTGTGTAATAAGCAGCGCTATCGCTATACCCAGCTCGAAAACGCTTCAAAAGGATCATAAAGAATTCATCATTTACGAGAGCAGTCTGTCTGATATTTTTGGTGTGCTCCTGTTTAACTTCGTTGCGTTGAATACCATTTTCAACGCAAACACCTTTGCCACTTTCGGCTTGCAATTGCTGGTGGTGATAACCATTTCGTTTGGCGCTACGCTATTGCTCACCTTACTCATCCGAAAGATTACCCACCCCATCAAATTCGCTCCGATCATTATTTTGGTCATTCTCATTTATGAAATTTCCAAGGTCTTTCATTTACCGGGGTTGATTTTCATCCTCGTATTCGGTCTTTTCCTGAACAATATTGATTTGATTAAACACAAAAGCCTCTCTTTTTTTAATCACGAGTCGCTTACCCGCGAGGTACATAAATTCCATGAGTTGGTTGGAGAGGGGACTTTCCTAGTCAAAACCCTGTTTTTTCTGGTATTTGGTTTTTCTATCGAGCTTGAAAACTTGATTGATCTCCATGCCTTGCAGATAGCCGCCGGGATTGTTCTTTGCATCTTTATCTTGCGATTTGCTCAATTGCGCTTGTTTAAATTACCCATTAAACCACTGGGGTTCATTGCTCCCCGAGGACTTATTACCGTTTTATTGTTTTTGTCGATTGCACCAGAACAGCGCATAACACTGGCTACGCAATCGCTTGTTGTTCAGGTGGTGGTCTTAACGGCTTTAGTCATGATGGTTGGTTTGATGACCCAACCCAAACGGTCTGCCTAATAGGTCCTTGACAAAGCAGTGCAGCGCTCGTTTGCTTGAATTATGCTTGCCCTTCAGCCGAATGGATCGCCCTCGGCAATGCCTTACCGCGCAGACCATACAGAAAAAACCCATGCTTTACTACACAACAAACCTGGTTTACAACATTTTGATGCCGATTTTCGTTAATAATACCATGCGCCATCTCATCGGTTTGTTGTTCGGTTTATTGATTTCGCCGGCAGGGAACGGACAAAGCTTGACAGAAATTGAAAAACACGCAGAGAGCGAGCTCCTCCGATATTCCGCATCTCTCCGGGCGAATAGGTCTTTTGAATCTGCCTCTGTCGACATGACTTACCTGAGAGCTACGTGGGACTTCTCTACCCGCGACTCGGTAGGCGGACAAATGCATTTTCACGTCACCTGGCATACGGCTCAGGAGCGCATCTTAAAGCTCAAGCTTCACCCCCAACTCAGCATTTTTCAGATTACCGTCAACGGCAGCTCTCAGTCCTATAATCGCGACGATGACGAGGTAACCATTGCCGTTGATTTGCCCAATGCCCCTATTCAAGACACGCTCCAGCTCGTGATCGACATTACCTACGGCGGGTTTCCGCCTAAAGGCGAGGGCTTCGGATCGTTCAGCAGTGCCGATCGCCCTATCGGTTCGTACGCGCAATGGACCCTCAGTCAGCCCTACGGAGCATCGGATTGGTTCCCGACTTTCTCCTACCTCAACGACAAAATCGACAGCGTTGACATTCACGTCATCACGCGCAGCGACCACCTAGCGGCTAGCAACGGTATGCTGCAGTCGGTGAATGTCAATCCAGACGGAACCCGGGTGCACCATTGGAAACACCGCCACTCCATAGCCCCTTATCTGATAGGCGTTGCTGTGGCGAATTACACTGAGGTCATCGACAGTTTGCAAACGACCAGCGGTCCCGTACTTTTCCAGAACTTTTTATACCCTGAAACCGCAGATGCCGAGCTGCCCTTCGTTAACGCCACCAAGCGTTTCATGCCCATTTTCGAGGAACTATTTGGCCCTTTTCCATACAGCGATGAAAAATACGGCCATGCCCAATTTGGCTGGGGCGGTGGTATGGAGCATCAGACCATGAGTTTCATGGGAACCTTCAGCTACGAAATTGTGAGTCACGAGTTGGCTCACCACTGGTTTGGAAATCCGGTTACCTGCGCCAGTTGGCGTGATATCTGGCTCAACGAGGGTTTCGCAACCTACCTAACCGGATTGTGTTTTGAACGCGAAAGTCCCAGCGAATTCTGGCCGCTGTGGAAAAATGGGGCCCTCAACAAAGTATTCCGAACCCCTGGCACCGTATGGGTAGAAGACACCTCCTCTGTGGCGCGGTTGTTTAATAGCGACATTACCTATTTCAAAGGAGCTATGGTCTTGCACATGCTGCGCAAACACGTAGGCGACTCGCTCTTCTTCCTCGGATGCCGCAATTACCTCAGCCTCTTCCACAATCAACACGCCTTCACCGATCAATTCAAAGACGTAATGGAAACCACCTCGGGAAAGGATCTCGATCTGTTTTTTGATCAGTGGATCAGAAGTTTTGGCCATCCGGAAGTCGATATCCAATACGAAATGCAAGGCAACGACCTCTTGGTGGCTGTAGATCAACCCTTCGTGGCCTCAGCCACTGAAAAACCTTTTCAATTTCCGCTGGAGCTCACTTGGATGGAGGGTCAACAACGCCGTGACACCGTACTTCTCGTTACCCGTCACCGCGAAACATTTACCATTCCTCAGGTAACCGACGTCGATGCGCTGGAAGCCAATCCCTCAAAAGAAGTAGTGGTGAAAATCCGGTCATTGAAAAATTCCATTGCCCCAAAGACCCAGGTATACCCCAATCCGGCACGTGAGGAGGTGGTTTTTTATCACGCTAAAAACCTGACCCAGCCATTCAGCCTGATCCTAATTGATGTGATGGGAAGATCGGTACAGCTACCCCTGGAGCGCCTAACCGATTCAGAGGTAAGAGCCAACTTAGAAGGACTACCGGCAGGCCTGTACACTTATTTGCTGCGGTCTGATAATGAGAGTCAGTCTGGTAAAATTGTAAAAATCACTCCGTAAAAGTATGGTTTGCCAAAGCACCGATTAACAAAACCAACTCAACACCTTGAACGGAATCTTTTTACCTCAATTCTTCCTCCAAAAAACAAAATGCAAACCCACTGTTTGCAAGGGTTGGAATAAAACTCGTTTTACGTTGCGGTCAAAACCCTGAGCATAACTCTCGCTACCACTGCCCTTTACAACCCCTTTAGTCCATTTCGCAGGAACCAACGAAACAGCCGTTTGCGTTTGGACAAAAAACCGTTGGCCAACACTCAAACGCATGGCCACTCCGGGACTGAAGTTTAAGGTACTAAACACACAAAAACTGCGCATCCCAGGGTCATAAATGGCAAGTTTCACGGCTACTTGCTCAAGTTCCAAAAAAGTCGACATGTTAAAATGGCCTTTCGTGATGATGGTCCGATCTACACCCACTGCAAAACTTGAAAACTTCGATTCTCTTTCCTCCAGATAGGGGCCATGGGAAAAGGATAATCCCTTTTCAGTTCGATCTACAAGCGAAGGAAACACCCCTTTTGCATACGCCTTGAGCTTATCCTTGCTGTAACCCACCTCTATGCCGTTGGGTATGTATCCCCTCCCACCCACGGGAAAATTTAAACTGCGCAAGGCATAGGGATTTACTCCGAAACTCCAACTTTCAGCTTGCGCAGCCGCAGTAGCAGCTAGGCCCAATAAACAAATGATGATACACGCGCGCTTCATCCAATGTTAAACTAGGGTTTGACTTGTAAACCATTTGATTCAGGCGACCGCGTTAAGGTCGTAGCTCAGCCACCTGACAATCACCCAAATATACCAAATTTTTCGGGCTGCACCCATTGTCCAAACAAATATCAACCGATAGGCACTTACCATTGCCCGCTCATTTTTACCGTGCTCAGGGCCTTGTTAATCACGCACGCATGCTCAGGCTGTCGACGGTTTTGCCACTTGCCCGCAAAAAACTCGAACCGCCATTTCTTTTTATGGAATCATAACATTAAACTGCAAATCGCGTAAAGGTGTTGATAGCCTTTTTATTCGTAAATTTGCGGCCAAAATTTCCGCTATCGGAACCATGAGTTCATATCGCCAATTCGATCAACTTGATCTACCCACTATAGCCGAGGAAACCCTCTCGTTCTGGAAAGAACAGTCTGTTTTCCAGAAATCGGTCGACAATCGAAAAGGCGCACCTGCCTTTGTGTTTTATGAGGGACCGCCCTCTGCTAATGGACTGCCCGGCATTCACCACGTGATGGCGCGCGCCATCAAAGACATTTTCTGCCGCTATCAAACCCTCAAAGGCAAAGAAGTTTTCCGCAAAGCCGGCTGGGATACCCACGGCCTTCCCGTTGAGTTGGGCGTTGAAAAAGAACTCGGCATCACCAAAGAAGATATCGGCAAATCGATTTCGGTCGAAGAATACAACCAAGCCTGTAGAAAGGCGGTGATGAAATACACCGACATCTGGAATCAACTGACCCACCAAATGGGCTACTGGGTTGATACCAACCAGCCTTACGTTACCTATCACAACAAATACATCGAGTCGGTTTGGTACCTGCTCAACCAAATCTATCAGAAAGGTTGGCTATACAAGGGCTATACCATACAGCCATACTCGCCCGCCGCAGGGACCGGACTTAGCTCGCACGAGTTAAATCAACCGGGCTGTTACCGCGATGTCAAAGATACCTCGTGTGTAGCCATGTTCGAGGTCGATCAACAACAGCTTTCGGCCATCGCCACAGCCTTTGGAGTACAACCTTCCTCCTCGCTGTTTTTCTTGGCGTGGACGACCACCCCGTGGACCTTGCCCTCGAATACCGCATTGGCTGTGGGTAAAGACATCGACTACAGCCTCGTAGATACCTACAATCCATACACCTTCGAGCCTTGTCAGGTGATCTTGGCTACCGAACTTATTGCCAAACACTTCAATCCCAAGGCGGCAGAACTCGATCTGACGGAATACAAACCCGGCGATAAACTCATTCCTTATCGTCAATTGGGTCAGGTAAAAGGCAAGGACCTGCTAGGTCTGCGCTACCATCAGCTGCTGACCTACGTGCAACCTGCGCAGGACGCCGATAAAGCCTTTCACGTCATTGCAGGCGATTTTGTGACCACCGCCGACGGTACGGGTATCGTACACATTGCACCAACCTTTGGTGCCGATGACATGCGCGTAGCCAAGGAGGCGGGTATACCTGCCATGATGGTGCCCGATCAGAACGGAAACCTCCGCCCGCTGGTGGATCTGCAGGGACGCTTCGTGCCCGAGTTGGGCGAGCTGGGCGGCAAGTATGTCAAAAACGAATATTACCCCGACGGACAAGCTCCCGAGAAATCGGTCGATGTAGAAATATCGATCAAACTCAAAGAGATGGGTCGCGCCTTCAAAGTGGAGAAATACGAACACAGCTATCCCCACTGCTGGAGAACCGACAAACCTGTGCTGTATTACCCGCTCGATAGCTGGTTCATCAAAACCACCGCGGTCAAAGAACGCATGATCGAGCTTAACCAGCAGATCAACTGGAAACCGGAAAGCACCGGCACCGGAAGGTTTGGCAATTGGCTTGAAAACCTGCAAGATTGGAACCTCAGCCGATCGCGCTATTGGGGAATTCCTATACCCATCTGGACTTCTGCCGATAAAATGGAGCAAACCTGCATCGCCTCGGTTGAACAACTCAAGGCAGAAATTGAGAAATCAATCGCTGCCGGGATCATGTCGGAAAACCCACTGGGTCGTTTTGTTGACGGCGATATGAGCGATGCCAATTACGATCAATTCGACTTGCACCGTCCGCAGGTCGACGATGTGGTATTGGTATCTCCCAGCGGTAAACCCATGTATCGCGAGGCGGATTTGATCGATGTGTGGTTCGACAGCGGAGCCATGCCGTATGCCCAATTGCACTACCCATTTGAGAATAAGGAATTGATCGACAGCGGTCAAGCCTTTCCAGCCGATTTTATTGCCGAAGGTGTTGACCAAACCCGCGGGTGGTTCTTCACCCTTCACGCCATTGGAACCCTTTGTTTCGACAACCTCGCCTTCAAGGCCGTGGTGAGTAATGGACTGGTGCTCGATAAGAACGGACAAAAAATGTCGAAGCGCCTCGGCAACGCCATCGATCCCTTTGAAACCCTCAAAAAATATGGGGCCGATGCTACCCGCTGGTACATGATCAGCAATGCTCAGCCTTGGGAAAACCTCAAATTCGATTTAGAGGGCATTGCCGAAGTACAGCGCAAGTTCTTCCGCGCCTTGTATAACACCTACTCGTTCTTCGCGTTATACGCCAATATCGACCAGCTGACCATCCAGCCCCATGAAAAGGCCGAGCCCGTAGAACAGCTCGATCGATGGATTTTGGCTAAACTCAATCAGTTGGTCCTCGACGTTGACGACGCTCTGGCCTCCTATGATCCAACGGCAGCAACGCGTTTGATTCAAGATTTTGTGGTTGATCAATTGAGCAACTGGTATGTGCGTTTATCGCGCCGCCGTTTTTGGAAAGGCGAGATGACCGCAGATAAAAAAACAGCTTATTTAACCCTATACCACTGCTTAGAAACCGTTTCGAAGCTGATGAGCCCGGTAGCACCCTTCTTTGCCGATTGGTTATACCGCAACCTTCATCCCGAAAACCCAACGGTATCGGTTCATTTAACCGATTTCCCTCAAGCCGAAGTCAAAAGCGAGGACGAATCGCTTATAGAAAGCATGGAAATGGCGCAATCGATTTCCTCGATGATTCTGGCCCTGCGCAAGAAAAGCGATATCAAGGTTCGCCAACCGCTCAGTCGATGCATTATCCCCGTAATCGATGCGGAAAAAGTGAGGAAAATTGAGACCGTAAAACACCTTATTCTGTCGGAAACCAACATCAAGACCATTGAATTTGTGGGTGAGGAGAGTGGCATGTTCAGCAAAACCGTAAAAGCCAACTTCAAAACCTTAGGTCCAAAGTACGGTAAACACATGAAGGCCATTGCCCAAGAGGTAGCGCAATTTACCCAAGACCAAATCCGTCAGGTAGAAGCGGGTGAACTCAACCTGATGCTGGAAGGTGAGCGGGTCACATTGACCCGGGAAGACGTTGAAATTCACACCAACGACATACCCGGCTGGTTGATGGCTTCTGAGCGCGGTTTGAGCGTGGCCTTGGATATTTCTCTAACCGAAGAACTTATCCACGAGGGATTGGCTCGCGAGCTGGTTAATCGGGTGCAAACCCTGCGAAAAGAAAGCGGTTTGGAAGTGACCGATAAAATAGTTATCAACATTGCCGCTCAAGGCCAACTGGCCTCGGCGCTGGAAAATAATAAACAATACATTTGTGCGGAAACCCTTTCGAGTCAATTGATCGTGGTTGAAACACTACCCAGTAATCATAGTGTACAAATAGAGGTGGAGGAAGGCGTTCAAACCGCCATCCACATCGAGAAATTAAACTGAATATGGCAGAAATTGTAAGATATTCTGACGAAGAATTAAGCGAGTTCCGTGAGCTCATCATGGCAAAGCTCGAAGAAGCAAAAAACGACTTAACCCTGTTGAAGTCGGCTTTATCGCACGATAACAACGGAACTGATGATACCTCGCCATCCTTCAAAATGATGGAAGACGGCTCGGATACGCTATCGCGCGAAGAAACCGCTCAGTTGGCAGCCCGTCAAGAAAAGTTTATCAAAAACCTTCAAGACGCCTTGGTTCGCATTGAGAATAAAACCTACGGCATCTGCAGAGCAACCGGTCAGTTGATCAAAAAAGAAAGACTTCGTCTGGTGCCGCACGCCACGTTGAGCATCGAAGCTAAGAACCAACAAAACGCCTAAGCCTCGCCTTGAAACGCGCTTTGATTACCTTGATCGCCGTATTATTCGCCGATCAAGCCCTGAAATGCTGGGTAAAACTTTCCTTTTTGTACGACGAAGCCGTGCCCGTATTTGGTTCGTGGTTTTACCTCCATTTTGTTGAAAATCCGGGAATGGCCTTCGGATTTGAGATTGGTGGCGATTACGGCAAAGCTTTTTTAACCGTGTTCCGTCTGGCTGCCAGCGGCATCATTGTTTGGTACTTGTATGAGCGTATCCAAGAAAAAGCCAAACCCGGCTACATCACTGCATTGAGTTTGATTTTGGCGGGTGCTTTGGGAAATATCATCGACTCCCTCTTCTACGGCATGGTTTTTTCCGAAAGCACGCACTTCGAACTCGCATCTATCTTTCCCGATGGCGGTGGCTACGGCAGTTTCCTGCACGGAAACGTAGTCGACATGTTGTATTTTCCCATCATATCGGGGGTAGCGCCCAGCTGGGTGCCTGTTATTGGAGGTGAATATTTTGTGTTTTTCCGCCCCATCTTTAACATCGCCGATGCGGCCATCACCATTGGTGTACTGATGATCATCATCTGGCAGAAGCGCTATTTCACACCAGCACCGGCGGCAGCGCCTATTCAATCAGACGCCCCATAATCGATTTTTGACCCGCACTGCGGGAATACATCAAAAAAATCCCGGATCAGACTTGTTTTACAACCGCATTGCGAGGGTAAAGCCGCCTGATCCGGGATTTGTCTATCCAGTTGCTCGCTTAGAATTTAATATCTACGGCTGATAGGGCCATAAATTCATCCAAACGCTCGGCCAGCAACTCATCGCTCAAGCCCAACATGCGTTCGGTACCAAATTTCTCCACGCAGAAAGATGCCATAACCGATCCGGCCACTACAGCCCTTTTCATGTTCTCGAAACCGGTATCGCCCGTTTTAGCGATAAAGCCTATGAACCCACCCGCAAAGGTGTCGCCTGCTCCTGTTGGATCCATGACCTCTTCAAGCGGCAAGGCCGGGGCGAAAAAGGCTTGACTCTGATCAAACAACAACGCTCCGTGCTCCCCTTTTTTGATAATCAAGTATTTGGGACCCATGGTCAGGATCTTGGCCGCCGCCTTGCGCAGCGAATATTCCCCGCTTAGCAAACGCGCCTCTTCGTCGTTGATGGTAAGTACATCGGTAAGTTTCAGCACTTCCTTCAATTTGTCGAGGGCAATTTCCATCCAGAAGTTCATGGTATCGAGAACAACCAGCTTCGGACGGCGTTTCAATTGGGTCAAAACACTTAACTGAACCGCTGGATCTAGGTTACCCAACATCAGAAACTCACAATCTTGATACGATTCGGGTACAACGGGTTGGAAACTCGCCAGTACATTGAGGTCGGTGATTAAGGTATCCCGAGAGTTGAGGTCGGTATGGTACTTCCCCGACCAGAAAAACGACTTCTCGCCCTTTTTAACCTGTAATCCCTCTTGCTCAATGCCTTTTCCTTTCATCAAAGCCAGCATATCCTGATCGAAATCGTCGCCAATAACCGAGATCAGTTTCGACTGCTGAACAAAATACGACGCAGACAATGAAATATAGGTGGCAGCGCCTCCCACTATCTTATCGGTTTTCCCGAAGGGCGTTTCAATAGCATCAAAAGCTACGGTACCCACAATGACTAAACTCATCTAAAATTTTTTTGGTAAATCTATTGCTAAATTGAAAATATCCGTATTATTGCACCCACAAAATAACACTCCTCCTTAGCTCAGTTGGTTAGAGCATCTGACTGTTAATCAGAGGGTCGCTGGTTCAAGTCCAGCAGGGGGAGCAAAAATGAAAAAGGCTTGCAGAAATGCGAGCCTTTTTTGCATCCAATACTATGTATTTTGTCTACATCATTTACTCGGCAAAAAGCGATTTGCACTATGTGGGTCATTCTTCCGATCCTTGGAAGAGATTAGAGCAGCACAATACAAACGAGTCAGATAAATTTACTGGTAAACACAGAGACTGGGAGCTCTTAGCTGTTTTTAGTGTGTCTGAAAACAAAGGGGATGCGGATAAAGCCCAACTTATGCAGCAGGAAGACGTCTGGCGGCTGAACTGCCTGCATTAGTTGGGTTTATCCCGCCGTAGAAAATCTAACCTTTTAGCGATTTGCCGAATCGCTAAAAGGTTAAGATTTTCACGTGCGTTTAGGCCGGTGCTTAAGCAACTGCCTAAAATGGGACCGAATTGAGAAATTTATCAAAAGGCAAAAAAGTAGAAAGCTCATTCAAAGATTAATTGATCCCGAATTCGTCCCCGACGGGGTTTTAGCTCAGTTGGTTAGAGCACAGGGTCGCTGGTTAAAGTCACGCCATAGCGTGATCCCGCCCATGCGGGGTCCAGCAGGGGGAGCAAAAATGAAAAAGGCTTGCAGAAATGCGAGCCTTTTTTGCATCCCATACTATGTATTTTGTCTACATCATTTACTCGGCAAAAAGCGATTTGCACTATGT
>DASUEB010000136.1:0-4247 GCA_036275295.1 Luteibaculaceae bacterium
GCGACATCGGCGGGATCGCCAACTTGCTGGAGCGGATGCCTCTTGGCTGCGGCCTCTCTCTTTTCGGGGGTGCTTAGCAGCGCCGATGCCAGTGAGGTATCGGTCAAGGAGGGTGCAATAACATTCACCCGCACTGCATAAGGGGCCAGTTCGGCGGCCAGGCTTCTACCCAACCCCTCAATTGCCGCCTTGCTTGCAGCCACCGAACTGTGAAACCCCATTCCAGCCTTCACAGCCACTGTGCTGTAAAGTACAATCGAAGATCCTTTTGCCGCTTTGAGCGCTGGCAACGCGCGTTGAATAACATGAACCGCACCTAACACATTGGTCGTAAAGTCGTCAATGAAATCTTTTCTCGACAAGCGATTGATGGGTTTTAGATTGATGGTTCCCGGACAATATACCAAGCCGTGCAACACCTCGGGAAGCTGCCCGTCCCATGCGGCATTTTCGTCGGATGCATCTATCGAAAGGTGCTGTGTGCCTAATGCCTCTAATTCGTCACTCGAAGTGCGCGAGGCGGTGATCAGGTTATGACTTTGATGCAAATGCTTGGCTAATGCTAGTCCGATGCCCCTTGAGGCTCCAACAATAAGAATGTTTTTCATAATATGGGGTTGAGTACAAAAATGGCGGCGTTAAGTGCAGTGGCGAATCCTACCCAAAGAATGTAGGGCACCAATAACCAGCCGGCAAGCGGAGTTTGCTTTTTAAACAGATGTATGGTAATAGCCAAAACGATCAGGAGGGCCCCGATGACCCACAAGGCGGCGTCGGGGCGATGCATGCCAAAAAAAACGGGAGTCCATGCCAAGTTGAGCACAAACTGAAATGCAAAAATCCGCAACGCAGCACCTTTGCCCGCTTTACCCCTGTGCCACACCAGCGCAAAGGCTATTCCCATTAACACATACAACACCGACCACACGGGACCGAAAAGGTAATTTGGCGGATTCCAGGTAGGTTTTAAAAGCGAAGCATACCATGAGCCTATCTCGGCTGCTGTGAACCAACCGCTCAATCCCCCCATCAGCAGACAAGATAGGCTACAAAGTATTGCTTTCTGGCTAAGACTCATCGTCATCAACCTCTAAACAAGCTTCCATGCCGAATGGTTCGTACAAATGGTGGAATTCAGGTGTTAACTTCCATCCCATCGCCCATGCAGACTCAACAAATATTAAAATGCCTCGTTGAGGGTAAGGTAGAAGTTGCCGTAACCTTGATTGGTTTGACCGTAATCAATGCGCAAATAAATCCGGTCTTTTTTGTTTAACAATAGGCGCACCCCGGCTCCCGCAGTGACCAACCACTGATCTATTCGATACGCGTTGAGCGATGGTGCCACCGAACCCGTTCCGGCAAAACCAGTAAACCCCAGCCAATTCAACGGATACCAGCGATATTCAGCTTGGGCAAACGCACTGTGATTGTTTCGGTAACGACCATCGTAGAATCCGCGCAGTATACGGGCTCCGCCCAAGGTGGCCATGGCATTAAAAGGAACCTCGCCTAAGTAGTTGTCGGTCCCCACCTGCGCCGCCAGAACCGATGACTTACCCAACTTGCGATAGGTGGATGCCATCGCGTTCATTCGAAGAAATGAATACGCACCAATCCACTTCGGACGAGCTCCGGTTAGCACGGCATCGACAAAATAACCCGATTGCGCAGAAAATATATTGTCGCGAGAATCGTATTGGTAATTCAAACCGGTTTGCAAGTAATCGCCTCCTGCACTGCCCAGTATCCTGCCGCTGATCAATTCACCCTCCGGGTTAAACGTCTTCATGGAGAACCGGTCGTAATAAAACATCAATCCCAGGTAGTGAAAATCGCCAAAGCGACGGTAAGAATTGATGCGAATGCGGGGAAAGGCTACCGTGTAATTTTCGTTGTACAATTTGTCCTTGGCAAAACCAATACCGCCGTAAGGAAAAAAATAGTCGTAGTATCCAAATTCAGAGTTAATGATGTACTTCCGCCCCTTGGTGATGATCCTGCTATTCAGATAACTCAGAACCTGCCTGTTTTGGGTGTACCCGCCACCCAGCAGCAATTGCGAGGGTCTGGAAAGGGTATCGCCGCTTAAGTCATAGGTGTAAATAGCCGCTACTACAGCGCCGAAGCGCGTCTCGGGATACCTAAAAACGGCGGGCAGCGCAATAAAGCTGTTTTTCTTTTTTGCCTGCAGGCTATCGGCCGACTGAGCTTGAACCGCGCTTGCGCTGAGCAAAAGCCCTGAAAAAAAACAAAAAAGGAGACTAGCGGAGGTTGTTGGCCTGGACAAAATTGGAAAGTTCAGCATCTTTTTTCAGGTACGCCATAATCTCATCCACGGTTTCTTTCGCCAAGGGTGTGCGATTTTCTCGAATCAAGAATTTGGCGTGCTCCATAGCGGCGTATTTCAGTAGCTGCAATCGGTCGTCGGGCTCGTAAGCCAGATCGTCCTTTACTTTCTCCATCGATGTTTTAAAAGCTCGGTAATTGGCGTTGGCTTGGGCGGTGTCACCCGCAGCACTCCGCAGCGTGTAAAGCGCGTAGTACGAGCTGTAATCGCCCTCGTCGAAAGCCGTAATAAGCTTATACCAACCCTCAGCTTTGGCCGGCTTACCCTCGTCGAGCATTTTCTGGGCTTCGGCCTTGGTGTTTTGTCTGAGTTTGGCAAAAAATTCCTTGTTTCCATCCCAAAACTCTAGGTAATCCAAGCCTTGCTTCTGACTGTTTCGCTCATCTTTTTTGCGGTACCGTGCGGCCATTTTTAGGGCATCTTTCAGGCCTTCAGGATAATCTTTTCGCGCTTCCTCGTCATTCCAAAAATCCAGATAACACATGGCGGCATAGACGTAAGGCAGAGGATCTTTGCTGGTTTTCTCGTCTTCGATGGTTTTGAGACTTTTCTTGAGGCATTTATCCAAATCGCCATCCAGATACATCATGAGCAAATCGTGGTATTGATTGGTTCCGTTTTGAACGGTTGCCGACTTTGACTTATCAGTTGATTTACCCCCTTCTTTACCCGAAGCACTGTTCTTGGGTGGTCGACTGTTTGCATCCATAGGAATGCGTTGAGCAGCGCTAGAAATAGATAATGAGACAAAGAGAATAACGGGTATAAGTTTCAACATCTTCAATGGTATTTGGTGATAATTGCAGACCTTTGCCAAAAATACGACAATGCGCATTGATATCGTTACCGCCTTGCCGTCGCTTCTGGAAAGTCCGTTCAACGACTCTATCGTTCAACGTGCGAAAAACAAAGAAATTGTATCTATAAATATACACAATTTACGCGACTACAGCACCAACAAACACAAAACCATTGATGACTATCCGTTTGGGGGAGGCGCAGGCATGGTATTGGGCATAGAACCCATTGCTCGATGTTTTGAAACGCTTCAAGCGCAGTGCACGTACGACGACATCATATACATGACTCCTGATGGAGAAGTTCTTGACCAGCGAATGGCAAACCAACTCAGCCTGAGCGGCAACCTCCTTATCCTTTGCGGTCACTACAAAGGCGTTGACGAGCGGGTGCGCGAACATTTCATTACCCGCGAGGTGTCTATAGGCAGCTTTGTCCTTTCCGGGGGAGAACTCGCCGCGGCCGTCCTCGTTGATGCAGTAGTCCGACTTATTCCCGGTGTTTTGGGTGATGAAACCTCTGCCTTAACCGACTCTTTTCAGGACAATCTGCTGGCTCCACCCATCTATACACGACCCTCAGAGTTTAACGGCTGGAAGGTTCCCGAAATCCTGCTTTCAGGCAACGAGCGTTTGATTGAGAATTGGCGACATGAAAAGGCTCTGGAACGCACGCGGTTACGGCGTCCTGATTTACTCGATGAATAATTTTTCGAATTGTTTGCATAAATTTGAGAACAATTTCCTAATATTGCACTCCCAAAATCTGGGGACATTTAATACTTGAAGGTCATGGATTTTTTGAATCAAATCATAGCTGAGATCAATCCCAAGAGAGAATTGCCAGCATTCAAAGCCGGAGATACCATCACGGTTAGCTATAAAATCAAAGAAGGTAACAAAGAGCGTACCCAGCTATTCCAAGGCGTTGTTTTGCAGCGTCGCGGATCAGGTAGCACTGAAACGTTCACCGTTCGCAAAATGTCAGGAAACATCGGTGTTGAGCGTATCTTCCCCGTGAACTCTCCATTTATCGAGAATATCGAAGTGAACAAAAGAGGTTCAGTTCGTCGCGCACGTATCTTCTATCTTCGCGATCT
>DASUEB010000137.1:0-56206 GCA_036275295.1 Luteibaculaceae bacterium
CGGGAATCGGGTGCTGAAATTGATGGCACTCGACATGTTGATTTGCCTAAACCAATGCCGCTGAATATCCTGATCACCGAATACCGTTGAATCGTATTTATCGACCTTGAATACCCTGACGTTGCTGAAATAGGCCTGCTGACCCGTTTCGGCGTTTGTGGTATTGATAAAAAGGGCCGGACCCTGCTGCGATGAACTCCAGAGGGTTTGGAACGGTTGCTTCAAGGCGTTTAGCCTGGTATCACAGGCCAACTTATATTGATCCTCCCAAGCCCGCTCCAGTGCTATGGCGCGATCGGTTTTTGGCCAATATACGGGCAGAAAATACCCCAATATCTCAGCAAAGGCAAGTTTGGCAATGGTGACGGAAAGAAAATCGCCTTCAAAAAAAACCTTTGTAGACGCAGGCAATTCCTTACTGGGCACCTCGCTCCTGTAGTTCATTGCGTAAAAAACCGACAATCCCAAAGAACCTCCCGAGACCCCGCTTAACGTGTAGAGATGTTCTCTAAAGAAGGGATTTTGCTCCTGCAAGTAAGCCAGTGTCGCAGCTGTAAATGCTCCGGTGCGCAAGGCACCACCTTCGGCCGCAATGAAAATAACGGGGACCTTTCCAGTGGTATCGCCTGTTGCATGCACCCGTTTTTCCAATGCGTCAAACCATTGGGCAAAATGTTGATCCAGATATGGCCTATCCTGCTGCTTGTGGTCACCGGAATAGATGAACACAGGATGATCTTCGTTGAAGTAGGAACAGGCCACAAAGTAGATGAATAAGACCAATCGATAATACCCAAATCCCCATATCGGTTTGAAGTCATCCAGGATGTGTAATCCTAAATAGAAAACCTGCCAGGTACCCAATGCAGCGCAGATGATTCCAAGCGAACCCAGACGGTGAAAAAACTGCGGTTGATCAATCCAGACCGCAAGGGCTAAAACACCAACAGACAGGATAAAAAGAGACCAGAAACGGCTGAAAAGCGTTTTGAAATAAGCTGCCTTCAATCGCACCATGCCCACCGCAATACCGCCCTCGCGCTGAATAGAGCCAACAAATACCAGGTGCTGGGGTAAAAAAGACTGGTCTTTGTTCTGCGCTTCAAGAATAAAATCTGAGGGTTGCAGGCCTTCGGAATACGGTAAATTGATGCGTATAGGCTCAAAAATGCCCTGTAATTTGTGGTAGATATCTTTTTCCTTCACGGGTGCTATCCACGCGCGAAACCAGCGCAGCGAGCGAAAGAAATCGTACAACAGACTGCCGCGAAAGAGAATCAAGACAAAAAACACAAACAACACCGCTATGTAAATCCACTTTCGATCATCCATGTATTCGAAGTTGTACACCACTGCCATGCCAAAACCCATCCAAACCACCAGCACGGGTATGTAGCCCGATGCCTTGATGATCCAGTTTTGAAATCGCTTGCGCCATGCCACTCTATCGGGCGACAAGCCAATGGAACTGTTGTCGGACATGTAAATGATCAATCGAACGGTGAACTTGGTTGAAACACTCCAGAACAGCAAAGCCAGCAACATAAATGCCGAGCTGGTGAAGTTTTTTTTACCCGTTACCGTAGCATCCTCCACCACGCTCCACAGGACATCCACCGATTGATCGGCCAATAAAAAGGCAAAAAGCGACAAAAACAGAAATAACAATACCAGCCATAGGCTTCTGACGATAATAAAGGCATCGGTTAAGCGGTTCATAGGATTGATGTTACAGGGTTTTACTAAGGGATATGAGATTTATTCAAAACTCATCAGCTGCCATTGAATGGATTGCGGCCATGCGATCCTCTTGGCAAAAAATCAATCAGCACCCAAACTCCACTTAACAGCACAGTCAATCATTCCACCTTGCCATTGCCTCTTCTTGCCATTAATGGCAATCAACACAAATCCGCTTTACACCTTCTATTCACATTTTGGGGAGGTTAATACCCCCCTTTAAACTACTGTTATCCTTGCTCTGCGCTCCTGATTGGGTTGGAAATATCTCACCCATCTTCGCGTACCGATCACTTCAGCCTCAGGTATATCAAACGAATGTTTCCGGAGCCTCCCATTCGCTCATCGATCTCAAAACGCTTGATATCCTTTATCAACGGGAGCAATTTCTGAAATCCAAAATTCCTCGGATCAAAATCGGGTTGCTTTTTGAGGATGTAACTGCCTAAGCTGCCCAAAAATGTCCATCCCGACTCGTCGGCCAGCTCATTCACACTCTCGGTGATGATGCGAATGGTTTCGGCATCTACTTTACTATCCGATATCGCCCGTGTTTGGTTCTTTTTGTTCGATTTTGCGGGGGGTTTGGGCTCCGATTTGGCGGTTCGCAAGATTTCGAGGTAAATAAATTTGTTGCAGGCCGCAATGAAGGGTTTGGGTGTTTTCTTCTCGCCAAAGCCAATTACCGTCATGCCGGCTTCGCGCAAACGCGTTGCCAAACGGGTAAAATCGCTATCGCTTGAAACGATGCAAAATCCGTTTACCTTTTCGGAGTATAAAATGTCCATGGCGTCAATAATCAAAGCACTGTCGCTGGAGTTCTTACCCGTAGTATAGCTGTACTGTTGAATAGGTGTAATGGCATTCTCGAGTAGCACCCCTTTCCATCCTGAGACGGTGGGTTGGGTCCAATCGGCATAAATGCGTTTAATGGTAGGGGTGCCATTGCGGGCAATTTCCTCCATCATTTCTTTCACGTGGGCGTAGGGTACATTATCGGCATCAATTAAGACAGCCAGTTTATCGTCGGTCATGCGTGTGGGTTCAGTAATTTGGGGCAGGATGTTCCGAAAGACTACCGCTTGTTTACGAATAATCAAGCGGTTACATGCTTATTAAAGAACGGAATGTACGATTTAATTCCCAATTCACATCCAACTTCCCTCCCCGCGCCCGTAATTTAAACGCGGCAAACCACTCTTAAGCCTTGTTAACCCTTAACAAATCGGGCTTTGTTGACAAAATCTAAAAATTAAAAGTATCCCGTTACCATTTAAGTTGACCCGTGAAATGATGAGAAACAGGCGGGCGAACCCGCGGTGTTACACCATTGAATTATCCGTTGAGCCATTTGTTTCTTTTAATGGGAATTCCCCGCCGAATGAGCCATGCGTGATACGAGCTGGGAATGTCGTTCTGCCACTTGGGCAACAGCAGGATGATTAACATTACGTCGGTCTGTGAAATCAACCCCCAAACCACCGTGAAATGCAGATACCTCTCCCCTTGTCCAAACCCGATACTGGCAATGAAGAAAAAGAGCAAACACAATCCCCATAATTTGGACAAGAAGGCGTGCGTGCAGGTCTCGCGTTTGAAACGAATGATACTTATCAAATAACAGAGAACTTCGGTCATTACCACTGCGCCGCAGGCCCAGCGGTGATCGTAAAACACATTCGGATCAAAAATGCACGCCGAAATGGCAATCGACACCCAAAAAATCAAATCGACCTGACTGTCTAGGCGCCTTAAAAAAGGGCTTGAAATACCCATACGGCGGGCAATGATTCCGTCGAATACGTCCGTTAGTAATCCGAGTACAATGAATCCGACCAGTACAAATCGAGCCGGATGACCCCATTGCAAACTGACGACGATCATAACAGGGGCCAGAAGCAATCGGGTATACACGAGCAAAAAGGGGATGGAAAAATACTTCATAAAAGCAAGGTACTATTATTCCCTGAGGTTAAAAACTCGCATACCAAATAGGCGAATGCCAGCGCCGAAAAACAGATCAAGGTGACTTAGGTCACCTAAACGATGAGCAAAACAGTGCACATTTGGCGTAACTTTAGACCAATGATTCCAGAATCACTCCTTGCAGCCCTTGATAACTCTCAAAAGGTAGTGTTGCCTAAGGGCACCATCATTCAGGATTTTGACAAATACATACGGCAAATTCCGTTCGTTACCTCGGGCAGTGTGAAAGTGATGACTGAGGATGCCAATGGCCGCGAGATTATTCTATATCACCTTAAGGCCGGCGACAGCTGTGTAGCCTCGATTCTCGGTGCCCTGACACAAAGCTCCAGCAAAATAAGAGCCATAACCTTAGAGGATACCGAACTGGTGATGCTCAAACCCGAATTGATGCGCAAGCTTTTGCTGGAAAATCCGGTATGGCTCGATTTTTTTGTGCAATTGTATCAAACCCGTTTCGAAGAGCTGTTGCAAGCCATTACCAATGTGGGCTTCAAACAATTAGATCAAAGGGTAGAGGAATGGTTAAAAGAGCGATCCAAACTGCTTCAAACACGGGTATTCCTCATCACACATAAGGAAATTGCCGAGGAATTTGGCACATCGAGAGAGGTGATCAGTCGGGTGCTCAAAAAACTAGAACAAGAGGGCATCCTAAAATTGGGTCGAGGCCGACTTATCATGAAATAACACTTCATTACCTAAGGCACCAGGCCTATAACAAGCTCTATCATCCATACGACCACGGTCTCACAAAGGGCGTTTTGGTTACTTGCTGCATTCAAAAGTTTTGCCCCAATATTCAAACCGCGTTGATTCGGCAACGTTGATTATTCCTGCGTCTTAAAACCTTTAGAACACGGAACGTTTGCGAGTCGATGTGTAACTCAAGTCACCGTCTTTGCCATTCCAGCCATCGACCTTTGTATCACAAAACAAGAACAATGGAACTACTTGGATACACAGGTGCCATATTGATGGGCCTATCGTTAGGATTAATTGGCGGCGGAGGATCCATCCTCACCGTACCGATATTGGTTTATTTATTTTCTATCGATGCCGTGCTTGCTACAGCCTATTCCCTATTTATCGTGGGAGCTACTAGCTTGATCGGTTCATTTTCGCACATGAAGATGGGCAATATTCATTGGCGAACGGCTATTGTATTTGGTATGCCTTCGATCGCCAGCGTGTTTTTAACCCGGGCTTTTGTAGTACCCGCTATGCCTCAACGTTTAATCGACCTCAATGGGTGGGTACTATCAAAACCGACTGGATTGATTGTGTTATTTGCCTTGATAATGGTTTTGGCCGCCTACAGCATGATTCGCAAAAGCAAACCATCCAGCCGGGCCTTATCACCTGATTCTGCTGAGCCCTCTTTCAATTACCCCCTCATTTTACTGGAAGGGATCATTGTTGGCACTATAACCGGGCTGGTGGGTGCTGGGGGCGGTTTTTTGATTATTCCCGCTTTGGTAATTTTAGCCAAACTGCCCATGAAACAAGCCGTTGGAACTTCACTGGTAATCATCGCAGCCAAATCGCTCCTCGGATTCATGGGCGACCTGCGAGGTGACGAAACGATTGATTGGGGCTTTCTATTGACTTTCACCGCTATCGCCGCAGTTGGCATTGTTTTTGGCTCCATGCTATCGAAGCGAATCAGTGGTGAGAAACTCAAGCCTGCTTTCGGCTGGTTTGTGCTCATCATGGGGACCTACATCCTGATAAAAGAACTGCTATAAAGGCTATTCACTCAACAAGCTTTCTGCGGTTCCTCTTTTTAAGAGTACCCCATGGTTTAAAATATGGGGTATAGCCAAAACGAATCTCTACAAACAACTAAACACCTTCTAAAACCATGCTCAAACAAATCTATCAACTATTTAAATCTAAAAACATGAATTACAAGAACATCAACGCCAAAGACTTCAATGAATTGGCAAAAAAGTCGGAGACGGTTATACTAGACGTTCGCTCGGCTGCAGAATATAAATCGGGGACCATACCAGGGGCTCAAACTGGATTTGACTTTTTAAGCGGTGAGTTCAGCAGAAAAATCAATCAGTTGGATCCCAATACCACCTATCTGATTTACTGTCGCAGCGGAAACCGAAGCGGTGCGGCTTGCTCACAACTGAGTTCCAAAGGATTTACCCAGGTCTATAATCTGACGGGGGGAATAGGACAATGGAGGCCTTAATGTAAACGAATCAAAACACATGGAAACACTACAACAACCTTGGCCCTGGTGGGCGGCTGGAATCGCAATTGGATTGACGGTACCTGCACTTCTCATTCTGGGAAACAAACACTTTGGCTTGTCGGCCAACCTTAGACACGCTTGTGCAGCCTGTTTTCCGGGATCGATCAAGTTTTTCAAATACGATTGGAAGAAGGAGAGCTGGAATTTGTTTTTTGCGCTGGGAACCGCCGCCGGTGCATTTCTTGCAAGTACCCTGTTAGCCAATCCAGAACCTATCCAAATTGCTCCATCGCTGGCAAGCGATCTGCAACAAGCGGGTATCACCCAACTTGAAAACCCGGTTCCCGTTGATCTTTTCTCATGGTCATCTTTATTGAGTCTGCGCGGATTTCTATTCATGGTTGGGGGCGGCTTCCTGATTGGATTTGGCTCGCGCTATGCGGGTGGCTGCACATCGGGTCACGCCATCATGGGATTAAGCACATTGCAATGGCCATCGCTGGTAGCAACCTGCTGCTTTATGGTAGGCGGCTTCGCCACGGCTCAATGGCTGGTTCCCTTCCTTTTGACCCTTTAACTCACCTGAACAAAAAACGATGAAAACAACTGATTTTGAAGTGCGATCTCAAGACACCATGTGCGTCAACGAATCGAAACTAAAGCCACATCCGTGGTGGTATAATTTTAAGTACGCTTTCGTCGGCGTATTTTTTGGAATTGCTTTTGTAAAGGCCGAAATCATCAGCTGGTTTCGGATACAGGAAATGTTCCGACTGGAATCTTTTCACATGTATGGCATCATCGGAACCGGTGTGGCCTTAGCGGCCCTCTCGGTATGGATCATTCGCCGTTGGAAGGTTAAGACTATCCATGGTGAGACCATTCACTTTACCCCGAAAACCTTTAGCAAAGGTCAAGTTTTTGGCGGATTGATTTTTGGAGTTGGATGGGCATTGACTGGCGCGTGTCCAGGACCACTTTTTGCTCAGCTTGGGTCGGGGATCACTGTGGTAGTGGTAATCATTGCCAGCGCTATTGCTGGAACTTGGGTTTACGGTTACTTCCGGGAGCGACTCCCGCATTAAAACAGCATGTTATGGATGATCCTGTCAAACAAGAGCGCCGGTACTTACGCAGTATACAACGCTTACTCAATTTAGCCGTATTTCTGTTGGTTATCATTTTGATTCAATTTCTCTTTTTGGTCTTTGGTGTTCCACATCTTCCCAAAAAAAGAGCCGTATGGCGCGATGCACCTACAACTGAGGCGGAACAAAAAAAGATACCGGCTTTTTTTTCGGGTGAGGTATGGAAGGCTCCAATACTTTCCGACTCGGTCCATTTAAAAAATCTAAATCAACTGAAGTACGGCGAAGAGCTCATCAAAAATACATCGCTTTATTTCGGGCCCAAAGGGAAGATACGCGCCATTAGCAACGGAATGAATTGTCAAAATTGTCATTTACAAGCCGGCACTGCTCCATTTGGCAATAATTACGGAGCGGTATTTGCAACCTATCCGAAATACCGAGCCAGAAGCGGAACCGTCGAAGATTTGGACAAACGAGTAGACGATTGCTTTGAGCGCTCATTAAATGGGAGAGCTCCCGCCAAACAATCGATTGAGAAAAAAGCCATAGTGGCTTACATCGAATGGCTGGGAAAACAGGTTGAGAAGGGTAAAAAACCGCCTGGAAGCGGTATGGCAGAGCTAACCTACCTCGACAGAGCGGCTTCACCAGAAAAAGGACAGCGTCTTTATATGCAGAAATGCACCTCCTGTCATGGGGATGACGGACAAGGCAGGTTCAATGAGCTCGGAACCGCATACCTGTATCCTCCGCTTTGGGGTGATCACAGTTTTAACGATGGAGCGGGATTAAATCGGATTTCGCGTATGGCTGGGTTTTTGAAAACCAATATGCCTTTGGGAGCCACCTACACCAACCCGCTGCTGACCGATACCGAGGCTTGGGATATCGCCGCCTTTTTAATTTCAAAACCAAGACCACATAAAAACCAGAACTCCGATTGGCCAAATCGCGCTGAGAAACCCATTGACCTTGCTCTTCCTCCGTTCAGCGACCACAGAAGTATGGATCAGCACAAATACGGACCATTTGTTCCACTAAGTAGCGATAAATAAATTTATATGTACTATAAAATTCTAATTTTATTTTCAACTGTTCTACTTACTAATTCTTCTAAAGGACAAAGTACAGATAGCACCATGGGTATTGCGCACTTTTTTGCCCAAGGTCAATTCACCGCTCATACGCGCAGTTTTTTGATGGGTACACTCAATACAGGCCCACTCAAAGACGATTACGCTTTGGCGACCGGAGCGGGTATTGGCTATGTTAGTAAGCCCTTAAGGGGATTTGGTTTTGGTTTAAATGGATTTTTCATTTTTGACGTAAGTTCCAGCGCCTTGGATGAACCTGATCCTGCCACCCGACAAATGAATCGCTATGAAATCGGGCTGTACGATGTTACCGATCCGCATAACCGCAAAGACTTAGACCGTTTGGAGGAGGCATATCTGTATTTCAAGCAACATGGGATATCGATCGGTTTGGGAAGAATGGCTATTCAGACCCCATTTATCAACGGTCAAGATGGTCGTATGCGACCCAGCTTGGTGGAGGGAGTATATGCCCACTTTGAGCCCCATGAGGGTTTATCGCTAGCGGGCGGGTGGTTATGGGCTATGTCCCCGCGATCGACTGTGAAATGGTACCGGGTTGAACAAAGCATCGGCCTCTATCCAGTTGGCGTGAACCGCGAAGGCAAACCTTCGGCGTATGCCGGACAGTTGCAGAGCGCCGGGGTTGCTCTGGCAGGTGCAACCTATCGATGGAACAAACAATCTATCGACCTTTGGTCAACTGCCATTGAAAACGTATCCCATACCGCCATGCTTCAATACGAGCAACGGCTTTTGAACGGCTTCAAAGTGGGATTTCAATACATCCGACAAGATCGCATAGGAAATGGCGGAAGCGATGACCCCGAACGGAGGTATGTAACGAGCGCGAACTCGCAAATAGCAGCCATTCGATTGGAAAAGACATTCCGAATCCACCGTTGGCAGATCAACGCCATGACCATGGGACGCGATGGCCAATTTATATTCCCCCGAGAATGGGGCCGTGAACCCTTCTACACCTTTATTCCTCGGGAGCGTACAGAAGGTGTCGCAGGTTCGCGCGCCATTACCGTGCAATGGCAAATCAAAAATCCCAAACAAACTCCATTCACCTTTGAGCTTCTCGGAGGTTGGGTGAACAATCCGATGCCCACCGAATTCGCCAAAAACAAGTACGGACTAGGGTCCTATTTTCAATGGAATGGTTTGGTTAAGTACCAAGGGCGCGGCAAATGGAGTGGTGTGCAAATCACCGCCCTGACCATGGCCAAATTAAATCGGTCTGGCTCACTAGCCGCCAAACACATTTTCAATCGAATGAACTTACTTCACGGGGAGTTGATTGTCGACTATTTTTTCGGTCCGAAACCGAAACATTGACCCACTGGATTTAAGCGGGGCGTTGTGTAACGCAGATCACCGTTTACGCCCAATGGGCAGCCTAACTTTGTTTTCAAATTAAAATCAATATGAACATAGAACAAATTTATACCGGATGTTTGGCACAGGGTGCTTATTACATCACCAGCCAAGGGGAAGCAGCTATTATTGATCCCCTGAGAGAAACTGGGCCCTATATGGAGCGCCTGCAAAAAGATGGAGTTGTATTAAAATACATCTTTGAAACCCACTTTCACGCCGACTTTGTGAGCGGTCACCTCGACCTCAGTCAGAAAACCGGAGCACCCATAGTATATGGACCCGAGGCTTACCCCAGTTTTACCTTTATTTCAGCTATTGACGGTCAGGAATTTGAGGTTGGAAACGCAAAAATTAAGGTTTTGCATACCCCTGGGCATACCATGGAAAGTACGTGTTACCTGCTCATCGATGAGCATGGCGTTGAAACAGCCCTATTTAGCGGAGACACCCTGTTTTTGGGTGATGTTGGAAGGCCTGATTTGGCTCAAAAAGCAGCCCATTTAACGCAAGAGGAGTTAGCGGGCAAACTCTATGACAGCCTTCAGACTAAAATCATGCCGCTGCGAGATGATATCTTAGTTTATCCGGCACATGGCGCAGGAAGCGCATGCGGAAAAAATATGATGAAGGAAACCGTTGACACCTTGGGCAATCAAAAAAAGGTAAACTACGCATTGAATCAACCCTCAAGAGAGGCTTTTATTGAGGCCGTAACCGATGGATTGCTCCCACCGCCTTCTTATTTTCCGCTAAACGTAGCCATGAATAAAAAAGGCTACACCAATCTAGAGGAAGTAATGAAAAATGCACTCCAAGCCTTGAGCCCTGCGGCATTTGAAGAAGCTGCCGAACACACAGGTGCCCTGCTGCTTGATACACGAAACAACCAAGCCTTTGCTCATCAGTTTGTACCCAAAAGCATCAACATTGGCATACAAGGCGACTTCGCTCCATGGGTGGGTGCCATGATTGGCGATGTAAAACAACCTTTGCTTTTGATAACAGAGCCCGGTATGGAGGAAGAAACGGTAATTCGTTTGGCTCGAGTGGGTTTTGACCACGTCATTGGGTATTTGGCTGGCGGACTGGAAGCGTGGGTTCAATCGGGTCGAGAAACCGACCGCGTGGAGCGCATCAGCGCACAGGAACTCGAGAAAAAATATCAACCCGGAGAAACCTTGGTGATAGATGTTCGCAAGGAATCGGAATATGCGGCTGAGCACATCGAAGAGGCCTACAACAAACCCCTGGCGTATATCAATCAATGGATCGGCTCAATCGACTCAAATAAACCGTTTGTTCTGCACTGTCAGAGCGGGTATCGAAGCATGATTGCCGCTTCCATTTTACAAGCGCGCGGTTACCGCAACTTTGTGGAAGTTGAAGGCGGTTTCAAAGCCATTGCCAACTCCTCCCTTCCGAAGAGCGACTTCGTCTGCCAGAGCAAAGTGATGGGTTAAAACCGTCCATTGGAGCCAGAAAATGGGGCTAATGGGTACCTCAAACCAACATTTCCCATAGAGTTGTCCGAAAACGGAATCGTGATGAGTTTCTCATCCAACAAACCCCAATGGTCCATTCCATTGCGTTGAAAATATCTCTAACCAAGCTGCGCGGCAGATAAGGCATAACAAACCCACCCTCCCCTACCCCGAATAGGGCAAGGAGTGGTGGGTTTGTCGATTTGCTGTTTATCGGAGGCCTCTCGAATTAGGGCACTTCCTTTCTCTTAGGGATTGTTACTCGCCTTTGGTGGCGACAAAGCGGTGGTCAACTGCAGCGTAACGAGCATATACCAACAGCGCTCCCATAATCATTGCGTTGCGAAAGATGTTTAGCATATCGTTCTCCGACCCCGCCGCACGAGGCAGATGCACCAAAACAATCATCAGCAAAACATAAAGAGCCATGAGTAAACTCGCCAATCGGTCTAACTTACCGATAAGGCAGCTTGTGATGTAAGCCGCAATGCACAGGCCTGTGAAATAATTCCAGAACAGGGGCGCAGGCAACCAACTGGGCACAAAACTGGCACCCACCTGCGGATTGCCGAAATGAAGCCCCACATAGAGCAAAAACGAAAGGGGAAATAACCACTTTCCGGTGTTTAAGATGGTTTTCATGATCGGCCTCAGTTTACCGGAAATGAAACCAGCGGGCGTATTTCAACCGAACTGCTGGGGTATTGCAAAACGGGGCATCCCTTGCTCCATTCTTCAATTTCGGCCAAACTTTCGCCTTTGCAAATAAGATAGCCCGATACCAAAACACTGGTGGCGTCTTTTACAGGGTGCCCTTGGGCGATTCCGTCCTGACTTACCACAGCCGCTTCGTATTGCATGGGGGCTGTACTCACCAATTTACCTTGCTGGGCAATTTGCGCGATCCAATTTTGCCAACGAGGCATATCGGCAGCCATTTGCTCAGAAGTGGCCAGGTAGCCGTTCGCTGCACTGGCGTTGCGGAAAAGGAGAAGAAACTCTGTCATCGTTTTAGGTTTTAAGGATTTGTATGTCACAAAGGTGACCATCCCTATCTCAACCGATGATGACAAAAGTCTACATTTCAGAGTTGGGCTTTTAATCGACTAAAAACATCCTTGTGAATACCCAAATAAGAGGCGAGCAACCTGCTGGAAAGCCTTGTCATCAGCATGGGCCTGTGCTGCATAAGCCATTTCATGCGCTCCAAAGCCGTCATGGCAACAAAAGTATTCACGCGATAGACCGAATTGGCGTAGGAGGCCTCTAGGATTTGTTTGTAAACTTGATCAAATTCGGGTACCTGCTCCATCATTTCCCGAAATCCCATTCGATCTATGGCCAGCAATTCGGTAGGCTCCACGGCCCGGATGTTCTCTTGCGAAACCATGCCGCTTCCAAAACTGATCAGATCGCTACACCAATGGTCTTCTAACACAATATCCCGAGTCGTTTCGTTCATATCAGAGTCGTACGCAAAGACCTGCAAACAGCCGCTGGCAATGAAATAGACGTATTTGCAAACCTCCCCCTGTTGCAACAACATTTCGTTTCGCCTGAGTTGGATCGACTGGAATTTCGACAGTACCAAATCCAAGTTGTTGGGGGTCTTGCCCAGTCGGTTGCGAATGTGATTCTCGAGTGCCTGTGTGTTCATAGTGCTTTGGCCCAGTCTGGCGAAATTTAGGGGCGGGATTTAATCTTCCAGTTCTTTGAGAATTTTCTGAACATCGGCCTCTGTGCTGGCCAGTTTTTTCTTGCAAATTTTGATCAGCCATGCCGCGCGCTTCACCTTGGTCGATAGCTCGTCGAGATTGATATCCCCGTTTTCTATTTCGCCCACAATGAGTTGCAACTCCTCAAAAGCTTCTGTATACGATAGATTTTCAGTCATTTGTATCTGATTGGGTATGATTAATGATGGCTTCGGCGCTGCCATCGGCAAAGCGGATTTGCAAGGACTCCCCTATTACCAGCTGCGACGAACGGGTGAGCACCGCATCGCCGCGGCGGATCATGGCAAAACCGCGGCGCATGACATTGATGGGATCTACTAAATGAACACTGCGCTCCAAGGATTCCATTCGCTGATGGGCATTTTTGAGGGCAAACGGCACCGCTACCGTCAATCGGTGCGCCAAAGCCGATTTTTCGCGATATTGATGATCCAATCTCCAAGCAGCATATCGCCTAACCGAGTGTTGTGATTGATTCACCCTCCACAGCTCTTGCTGATACCGGCCATTAACTGCCTGAAGTAGGGTGTGTGGCAATTGTCCGATTTGCTGATGGGCTTGTTGAACCCTGAGCACACCGGTTTGACAGACACTTTGGGAAAGCAGATTCAAAAAACCTTGTTGTCGGAGCATCTGCGTCTCGCATACCGATCGGAAATATCGCCCCTCTTGAGTTAATTGCTGATGAGATTCCGCAAGAACCATGCGAGCGTAAGAACCTATGGCCTCCTGGGCGTGCTCTAGCAGATCATCGACCCTTGTGCACGAGTGGAGTAAAATTTCGGCCAATTTAGTAGGCGTAATGGCATTGGTGTGGGCCACACGCTCAGCAATGGTCTCATTGGTAGAGTGACCAATACCTGTTAGCACGGGCAAGGGATATTCGCATATTTCTTGAGCGAGCTTGCGATCGTTGTAACAGGTGAGCCCAACATCGCCCCCGCCACCCCTTACAATGGCCACAGCATCGAAATGGTGAGCAACCCGCTTGATTCGCTCCAGTTGATGAATCATGCTCTCAGCCGATTGATCGCCCTGTAAAACAGCGGGAAAAAGCAGAATGGTAAAGGGATAACACTTTGGATGATCGCTCAAAATGCGCATAAAATCGGCGTAACCCTTGCTGTTTTCGGCAGATATCAGTGCGATGCGCAACGGCAAGAGCGGGAGGTTTAGGTTTTTATTGCGCAACGCCAAGCCGTTTGCGGTAAGCCATTGCCACGTTTCTTGCTTCTCGCGCTCTAAATCGCCCAGGGTAAAGGCGGGATCGATCTGTAAAATGCGAAGCGACAAACCGTAGATTGGATCAAAGGTTACCCGCGCCTGAAACAATATTTTAATTCCGTCACCTAACGGCAAACCCAAATGGTGGATAAAGGTTTGGTTGATTCTCGCAAAATCATCAGCCCACAAATGAGCTCTGACTTGAGCAACCGTTTTGCCGTCTGCTTTCTCTACCAGCTCTGGAAAACAATGTCCCGATTGAGCGTGGTAGTTCAATTTGTTCATCTCTGCCTTTATCCAATAGGCCGACTGGTACCTGTCGGCCAGCGTTTTTTTAACGCTGTTGAGCACAGCCCGTAGGGTAAAGGTTTGCGTTTGCATAACGTGATCAAACAAGCTATAAAATTAAAGCAATTGAACAGACTAGATTCATCACAGGGCAAAATATTACAACTTTACCTCATGGCGTTTGTTTTAAGGGCATGTTGGCTCACATCGTCCTCCCGCATCAACTTTTCTGGAATACCGACCACATCAACCCCGATTGTGAGGTGTATATGGTTGAGGAACATCTATTTTTCAAGGAATTTAACTTCCACAAAATCAAACTGGTCCATCACCGGGCCTCCATGCAATACTACCGCCAATTACTTGTAGACAGAGGCTTTGTGGTAAACTATATCGATGCCACTGACCATCGAAGCGATATCCGCCGGCTTTTGACGGATATAAAGGCCCGCGGAGCGCAAACAATCCGACTGATTGAACCCGATGACGACTGGATGGAGCGAAGGATAAAAAAAACGTGTGCAGCGCTCCATTTGAACCTCCTTTGGCAATCCAGTCCCTTGTTTGCCACGTCTAGAGAAGCACTCGACACCTACCACCGGCATCGGAAAAGGTATTTTCAAAACGACTTTTACATCTGGCAGCGCAAGCAGCGCAACATTTTGCTCGAAGGCAACAACCAACCTCGGGGAGGAATGTGGTCTTTCGATGAGGAAAATCGGCAGAAATTTCCCAAGACAGCTCCCGCACCAACCGAGCCCCATACAGATGTCAATGCATGGCATCGCGAGGCACAAGATTACGTTGAGCAACAATTCCCCAACAACCCTGGCGATGCCCGAACAATGGCCTATCCAGTTACTCACGAATCGGCAATTCACTGGCTACAGCATTTTTTGCAGCATCGACTGGAACATTTCGGCACGTATGAAGACGCAATCACCCCTCGTTCGGAAACCTTGTACCACAGTGTCCTGACTCCCATGCTGAATTGCGGGTTGATTACACCCGATCAAATCTTGGAGATGTGGAGCGCTGCGCTGGGAAATAGCCGCATTACACTGAACAATCACGAGGGGTTTGTGCGACAGATTATCGGTTGGCGCGAGTATATCCGATACGTGTACCTGTACTCGGGACGTAAACAGCGAACACAAAATTACTTTGGATTCAAGGAGCCCATACCCGCCGCTTTCTATTCAGGAACCACGGGTATTTTGCCGGTGGATCACGCCATTCAAAAAACCCAAAAAATGGCTTACAACCATCATATAGAGAGACTTATGATACTGGGGAATTTCATGCTGCTTTGTGAAATTGATCCCAACGAAGTATATCGATGGTTTATGGAGATGTACATCGATGCATACGATTGGGTGATGGTTCCCAATGTATATGGGATGAGTCAGTTTGCAGATGGTGGTTTAATGTGCACGAAACCGTATATTAGCTCCAGCAATTACATCCTGAAAATGTCGGATTATGCGAAGGGGCCTTGGTGTGAAATTTGGGACGGATTGTATTGGCGGTTTATTGATCGCCATCGACAAACATTTACCCAAAATGCGCGAAGTGGTATGATGGTTGTTCTGCTCGACAAAATGCCGGCAGAAAAAAAGGAGAGGCACTTTAACGTTGCAAATCAGTTTTTAGAGCGTCTTTATGTATCAGTTTAAGAATGAGGTTCGGGTAAGTTGGCCAATCAATGAGGTGTGGACCTTTTTCAGCAATCCCAACAACCTCAGCCTCATCACGCCTGCCAAGATGAAACTGCACACCTTTAGCAGTTTGCCCAATGAAGTATACCCCGGTTTAGAGATTCTTCACCGCGTTAGTCCCATTGCAGGTATTCCACTGCTGTGGAAAACGAGAATTACCGAGGTAAATGCACCTTTCCGATTTGTTGATTTACAGGTTTCGGGTCCCTTCTCGTTTTGGAAACACACCCATCTCTTCGAGGCCCAAGGCAACGAAACCATCATTACAGATATCATTGATTACCGTCCGCCCTTTGGCATCTTAGGGCGCTTAACGCACAATTGGGTAACCCTACCCATGATGAATAAGATGTTTCAACACCGAAATCGGGTTATTCACAGCTTGCTGGCCAGCTCTTCTAAATAGAGTCGGAACTGGGATATGGCATGAATGAAGGTGATTCGGCCGTCCGGCGGTTGCTGGTGTTCCAAAAAACGTGGACCGGTAAAGAGAATGTGTACCGCCGGAAATTGCTTCTTCAAGTCGGTCATCACCTCAACCGGATCGTTTTCGAGGTGTTTTGAGGTGGCAGAGCAAAAAATATGAGTTGGCCTGTAGGCTTCTACCGCACTACCCAGCGACCTGTGGGGAAGATTAGCACCTAAATAAATACTGTGATGACCTCGGCTGCGTATCATGTAATGAGCCAACAACAATCCGAGCTCGTGAGGTTCGTTCTCAGGTAAAAATAGCAGAAATCGACTCGGGCTTTGAATAGCCCCCAGTTCCAGTCGGTCAATGGCCGCTATCAGGCGATGGCGCACCATGCAACTCACAAAATGCTCGTAGGCCGGATCAATGGTTCCCACCTGCCACAACATACCAATGTGACCCAAGAAAGGCAAAATGAGCCGTTCCATGGTGTGTTCCATGCCCATCTCCTCGAAAGCATTCAGAAATATGCGGTTGAAGGCCCCTTCGTTCAACTCCAGCATAGCTTCCAGCAAGCCTTGTAGTTGGATATCGATGTTAGCTTGGCCCGTCGTAATCTCGTACACCAAACGCTGCCGCTCTACCTCGGGCATGTCGGCTATCTTTGAGATCTTAATGCCGCTTTGGTAGAGAATGTTAATGGTCAGAAACTGTCGCAGATCGTCGTCGTCGTAAAAACGAATGTTGGTTTCCGATCGTTTGGGTTGCACAAGGCCATAGCGCTGCTCCCACACCCGAATGGTATGCGATTTGATGCCGGTTAGCGACTCTATGTCCTTAATGGAAAATGTACTCACCCAAATGAAATTGCGAAATTAATGAAAGTCAACCCGGTCGGTCTCGTAAGCTGCCAATTTCTCCCTTAGGATGCGACGAGCCTGAAAGATACGACCTTTTACGGTACCCAGCGGAATTCCCATGTCTTCGGCTATCTCCTCATACTTGTATCCCGCTTGCATCATATCCATAGGCCGACGCAAAGACTCGGGCAACGAAGCCATCGCACAAGCTATCTCCTCTCCCAACAGATTGTTCAACCCCATGTTGCGCGAAGGCTCGTTGCCACTAAGTGAGACTAGCAACCCTAGATCTAACCCGGTCTTTACTTGGTATTTTGCTCTTTTCTTATTGTTCAAAAACGTATTGCGCATAATCGTGCCTAACCAGGCCTTCATATTGCTACCCGGAGCGAACTTATCCCTGTACTGGAACGCCTTTAGTATGGTTTCCTGTAACAAATCCTTCGACTCCTCCTCATCCTGGGTTAGCCTTCTGGCAAAACCCCTCAACAACCCCTCTTGACTTTGTACTTGGTAGGAAAATTCGACTGCGGTCATTTTGTTTAACGTTTAATTGATTTTCTTAAACAAAAGTAGAGCGACTATTTATACCCCCGACATTTTGTTGAATCTTTTTTGATAAACCTTAAACAAAATTAACATTTACTGGATCTTCTTGGCTTCTATTCCATTACAACCTATTGTCAAACAATCATTTATGCTGTTTTAGATCGTTGCGATCGGCATCGATCGCTGCAGTATTTGACCTCGTCCCAAACCTTCTCCCATTTCTTGCGCCAGCTAAAAGGTCGTTGACAAACTAGGCATGTTTTTTGTGGCAAATCGCTTTTGTTGCGCAGGGCTCTTATTTCTTTCATGGGATTAGATGTAAGCAGTAAACAGCTCGGTAAAAAAAAGGTTGATGCGTTTTGCATCCCGCAGTTGAAACGTACTTTTGTCGAAAACACAGTCATGTTACGTTTGAAGCTACCTACCGATCCCAGATGGGCGCGCATTGTAGAGCAAAACATAGAAGAAATTCTCACCGACCACGCGTGGTGCGAGCAAAAAGCCGCTTCCAATGCCATATCGCTAATTGTCCAAAACCCGGAATTAGAGGATTTGGTAACGGATTTATTGCAAATCGCGCAAGAGGAGTTGGCTCATTTTGAACAGGTGCACCAGATCATCCGCGCCCGCGGCTTTACCTTGGGGCGGGAGCGCAAGGATCACTACGTAAATGAGTTGTATCAGTTCATGGTAAAAGGGGGCAGTAGAAATCAGGGGTTGATTGATAGACTGCTGTTTGCCGCTTTGATTGAAGCCCGTTCTTGCGAGCGTTTCAAAGTACTATCTGAGCAGCTCCAAGACCGCGAGCTTGCCGCATTCTACCGCGATTTGATGGTGAGTGAGGCGAATCATTACACCACCTTTATTCAGTTTGCGCGCCGCTACGCCTCAGATGTCGACGTCGACAAGCGATGGGAGGAGTGGCTAACTTACGAAGCCAAGGTGATTGCAAACTACGGCACCCAGGAAGCTATTCACGGCTGATAATTATTTTTCCTTACAACCCTATTTTGCGATAGGTGTTTTATAGTTTTGTCTAAAAATAAGAGTCGTGGGCAACACACACAGCGGCGTATCGATAAACAAGGTCACCATGGCCGGAATGTTGGTCGCCATCGGGATCGTTTTCGGAGACATTGGAACCTCTCCGCTCTATGCATATCGCGCTATTGTTGGGGAGCGACCGTTGGACGAAGTCCTGATTTTGGGTGGCCTTTCGTGTGTTTTCTGGACGCTCACCTTTCAAACTACCTTAAAATACGTGATCATCACCCTTCAAGCCGACAACAAAGGCGAAGGTGGAATTTTCTCACTCTATGCGCTGGTTCGCCGCCACAGCAAACCTTGGATGCTGGTGCCGGCCATCATCGGCGGCAGTTTCTTGGTGAGCGACGGAATCATTACCCCGCCCATCTCGGTTTCATCGGCTATTGAAGGCTTACAGAAGTTTTATCCCGACCTCAACACCATACCCATTGTGCTGGCCATCATCACCGGGCTTTTTGTGGTGCAGCAATTTGGAACGCATTGGATTGGCCGCATTTTTGGCCCAGTCATGCTCACATGGTTTGGATTTATTGCCGTGATAGGCGCTATGGCCGTTGCCAATGAGCCAGGCATCCTGAAAGCCGTTTCACCGGTTTATGCATATCGCCTCTTAGCAGAATACCCCGAGGGTTTCTGGATTTTGGGCGCCGTATTCTTGTGTACCACGGGAGCCGAGGCCTTGTACTCTGATATAGGCCATTGCGGAAAAGGCAATGTGCGCATTAGCTGGATATTTGTGAAAATCAGCCTACTCATCAGTTATGCGGGCCAAGGAGCTTGGATGTTGGGGCGCTTGAACACCGAACTAGGCGACTTGAGTCCCTTCTACGAGATTGTACCCCATTTCTTGCTTATTCCTTCCATTGTATTGGCTACGTTAGCTGCCATCATTGCCTCCCAAGCATTGATCAGCGGATCATTCACCTTAGTTAGTGAAGCCATTCGCCTTAACCTCTCTCCCCGATTGTTTGTGGAGTACCCCAGCAATGTCAAGGGACAGTTGTACATCCCCTTCATCAACTGGATGATGTTGTTGGGTTGCATTATTGTGGTACTGTATTTCAAGAAATCGGCCAATATGGAAGCGGCCTACGGTTTAGCCGTGACGGTAACCATGATCATGTCAACCATCCTGATGACCGCATACCTGCACTACAAGCGATATCCCATTTGGCTAATTGTAATAATCACAGGTACGTTCCTCACCATTGAGTGCTCGTTCTTGGTAGCCAACATGTTGAAATTTCACGAAGGGGGCTGGATTTCGATCATGTCGGGGGCAGTAGTTTCCTGCACCATGGCCATGTGGTTTCTGGGTAAAAAGATCAAAAGTCGACTCACCACCTTTATCGATCTACCGCCGCACATTGACCACATCCGCGACCTCAGCACCAACCAGAAAATCACCAAATACGCCACGCACTTGGTGTTCTTGACAGCCTCGCCCAATCCCGAGCGCATAGAGCAGAAGGTGATATACTCCATCTTCTCCAAACGCCCCAAGCGAGCTGACTTTTACTGGTTTGTGCATATCAACGTGTTAGACGAGCCTTATACCATGAACTACAAGGTGGAAACCCTGGTTCAAAACGACATTTACTACGTTACTTTTAACCTAGGATTTCGGGTCGAACCCCGTGTAAACCTGTTCTTCCGCATGGTTGTTAAAGAGCTGGCCAAAACACGGGAGATCATCATCCCCGATAACATCACGGTGGCTACCGATGACTTGTTAGAAGGTGATTTCAAATTCATTGTGCATCAACATTTCATGTCTCACGAAAACGATCTTCCAGTGCATGAAAAGTTCATCATGAACGCCTATTTCCTCATGCGCAAGCTGGTTGCCGTTAAAGAAGAAGTGGGCTACGGACTCGACACCAGTAACGTGCAAGTAGAGAAAGTACCGCTTGTAATTGCAAGAGCCTCCAACATTCATTTAGTTCGTTTAAAGTGACAACGATCTGATTTTTAGTTTCATCTATCGACCATTTATTGACAAATCGTTCGTTAGGTCGTATATTGTGCTAACATCAAAATCGATACAGTCATGGGATCCCTCACCCTCAACAACGTCAAGGAGTTCGGGCCAAAAGAATCAGAATTCTCAATCATGTTAGGTCATGGTTTTGGTCTTGATCAAACCTCATTTCATGAGCTAACGGAGCTTCTAACCCCTCATTATAGGGTTCTTCGATACGACCTTACGGGCTCCGGAGCCACGCCACAAGAAGATTTTTCGTACCACCGATACAGAGATCTGCTGGGTTATGTACTGGACTTGGAAGATATCCTCAACGCTTTGTCGGTTAAAAACCTTATTTACGTAGGTCACAGTGTCAACGGGATGATCGGTTTGTTAACCTCAATTAGAAATCCTACTTGGTTTAGGGGATTAGTATTGTTAGGTGCTTCACCCCGATACCTCAACGACCCCGCGGCGGGATACAAGGGCGGATTTGAGCAACAGGAATTAGATCAACTCTACGACGGCATGCGGCAAAATTACGTAGCTTGGGCCAGTGGTTTTTCGAAGATGGTCACCAAACACTCCGATCGACCCGAGTTGGCAGAGCAATTTGCCGATACATTGAAGCAGTTAAGACCCGATATTGCCCAATATGTGGCAAAGACCATTTTTGAATCCGACTACCGCGATAAACTCGAGGAGGTGCTCACCAAAACCTTGATTTTGCAAACCTCGAACGACGTAGCCGTACCCACAGAGGTAGGCGACTTTATGCACCGCCACATCGTAAATAGCACACTGGTTCAGGTAGACACTGAGGGTCATTTCCCTCAGTTGAGCGCTCCCAAAGAATTAGCCGTTCATATTCACCACTTTATCAACCAACTTTGAAAAATCCCGACAAGCGGTTCGCCGAATTGATGGTTCAAACGGGGCCCGTGGCCCTGCAGAACGAGAAGCGCCCGCTGGTGGAGGGAGCCAGACTATTGGGTGAAATCCTGGAAGCAGATTGCTGCGAGGTCATACGCCTGTTTAACGACGGAGTGTACCGCATGATTTACCGTCGAAATGAACACTGTGATGAAATTCAACACCCCGAAGTCATTGCACTGATCACCAGTTGGTGCAAAAAAAGTGTCAATTGTTACGAGAAAAACCCATCCAAATCTGATAAAACACTCAATTTCCTCTACCAAGCGGAGAGTGTCATTATCTTTGATATTCGCCATCGCAATCACCGAGATATTGTTTGTTTCGGATGGGCCAACGCTCAAGTATTCAGCGATTCAACGCGTTATTTCCTCGAGCTGGCTTACACCCGATTACTGGAGCTGGCCATTTTTGCCCGAACCGTAATCGATGAACACAAAACAGCCAGTCGATTTAATGCGATTGTCGAAACGGTTAACCAAGCCATCGTTTTGATCGATAACAACGGTCATCCGGGTTGGGTCAACGAACGGGCTGCAGCCATGCTGCAATTGAGCCATATTGGCGAAGTTCCCCCGCAGCGGTTGGCTACCGCTTTGCTTCAATTTAGAAATAGAGCCGACAACAAAGCTGAAATTGAGGAGCGAGCTCCCTTTTTTATTACTCAAAACAACCGCACATCCCGAGACTGGTACTGGAACTTTAAGTCTACCCTGGGGAAGATTTTTCGGGTCTCGGTAGCCGATGTAGATGCTACCCATGTTTCTGGTAAACTATGGGTTTTTGACGACGTTACCTTCTCCTACGAGGCCAACGCCCGTTTGGTCGATTTGAATAATCAACTCAAGGTGGAGCGCCAACGCGCCGACAACGAAAATCAAGCTAAGACCGACTTCCTCTCCAACATGAGCCACGAAATCAGAACTCCCATGAACGGAATTCTGGGCATTACCTACTTGCTGGAAGAAACAGAACTCAACGACGAGCAAGAAAAATACGTGAGCATTGTCAAGGAATCGGCTCAAAACTTATTGGTGATCATCAACGATATTCTGGATTACAACAAAATTATAGCGGGCAAAATCGAATTGGAAAACATTCCTTTCGATGTCAACAAGGTGGTTCAGAATGCCGTTCACTTGCTGCAATACAGAGCTGAAGAGAAAAAACTGTCTCTGGAGATTACCGTAGATCCCCAATTTCAAAAGAATCAATTCTTGGGCGATCCGTATCGCTTGAGTCAAGTCTTGATCAACATTCTGGGCAATGCTATTAAATTCACTAATGAGGGATTTATTCAGTTAAAAGCGGAACTGATCGAACCGAACAATGGGACATGGATTCATTTCACCGTTACCGATTCCGGTATAGGCATGACACCGGAACAGGTGAAGAAACTGTTCCAACGCTATCAACAGGCCGATGTTTCCACCACTCGGAAATACGGCGGTACCGGACTGGGCATGTCCATTACCCGTCAATTGGTTGAACTTGCCGGAGGAAGCATTGAGGTAGTAAGCCAACCGGGCCAGGGAAGCGCATTTACGGTTCGCATCCCCACCGAGAAAATTAAACCTCAATATGTCTCTACCGCAGATCAATCGGCTGACGCATTGCTGCTCATCAAAGACAAGCGCATTCTAGTGGTCGATGACAACAAGATAAATCAAAAAGTAGCGGCAAAAACCCTTGAAAACTGGGGCTTACGGGTATCCTTGGCCGAGAATGGTTTGGAGGCCATTGAAATTGCCCGCAAGGAGTCCTTCGATCTCATCCTGATGGATATTCATATGCCCGTGATGGATGGACTGGAGGCTACACAGCGCATACGTTCGCTGAGTCAATCAGACAACGCCAGCATTCCCATTATCGCCCTTACGGCCTCAACCATGAACGCAGAGCGCGACAGTGTGAGTCGAGCTGGCATGAATGCGATTCTGATGAAACCCTTTCATCTAGAGGATTTGTATCATATCTTGGTCGAATATTTGACCAAGGAACCTTCTGCATGACCAAGATCACCGAAAGCACTTCGCACTACGACCAATTAGAACAGAAAAGCACCGCCGAGTTGCTGCACATCATCAACCGCGAGGATCAAACCGTTCCCTTAGCCGTGTCGCGCGCCATTCCTCAAATTGAAGCGCTGGTAGACCAAATTGTGGAGAAAATGGGTTTGGGTGGACGTCTGATCTACATGGGCGCCGGAACCAGCGGCCGACTGGGCATTGTCGACGCCAGCGAATGTCCGCCTACCTTTGGTGTACCTCACGACTGGGTATTGGGCATCATTGCAGGAGGGGATCAGGCCATTCGGAAAGCCGTTGAATTTGCCGAAGATGATACAACTCAGGGTTGGAAGGACCTTCAGGCCTTGGGCATTTCTAAATACGATGTAGTAATTGGAATCGCGGCTTCGGGATCCACACCCTACGTGTTGGGCGCTGTCAAAGCATGCAGGGAAAACCACATTCTTACGGGTTGCATTGTGTGCAATCCCGGATCGCCACTGGCCGCTGCGGTCGATTTCCCCGTTGAAGTACCAGTAGGTCCTGAAGTGGTTACGGGGAGCACCCGCATGAAAAGCGGTACCGCGCAGAAACTGACCTTAAACATGATCTCTACCTCTGTGATGATTAAATTAGGTAGGGTAAAAGGCAATAAAATGGTCGATATGCAGCTGAGTAATCACAAACTGATTGAAAGAGGGGTTCGTATGTTGATGGACGAACTAAACATATCCCGAGAAACCGCCGCACAGCTGCTTGAAAAACACGGCAATGTCCGACAAGCGGCCAGCGCCTACCGATCTTGATCCATGCACGACATCGAGCCCTTCTACCGATGGCGAGACGAATACATCGCCTCTGAAGACCCACAGAGCCCATTTTACGGTCGAACCCACTCCGAATTTGAGTTCACCCACGCCATCTACAATTACCTGATTCACCCTCAATGGGATGATGTAGGCTGTCCTACCCTTTTTCTAAAAGTCATCTACGCCGATTATGTAGATGGATTCGCGGTCATTGAGCTCATTGGAGAATGGAACGACCTGCTCCACAACGACATCATGACGCTGAAACGAGATTACCTCGAACCCATGATGGGTGAAGGACTTCACAAATTCATTCTGTTGGGCGAAAATGTGCTCAACTTCCACTATTCAGACGACAGTTATTACGAGGAATGGTATGAAGAATTGAGCGACCAAGGAGGCTGGGTAGCCTTGCTCAATTTCCGCGAGCACGTGCTCAGCGAGATGAGTGCCGCAGGACTCGATTATTACTTTGTGCAAGGCGGTAAATTGGAGGCCATTGAATGGAGAACCTACAAACCCGATGTATTCTGTCGGAAAGTAGAGCAGTATGTTCAAAAATGGATTGGGGCGTGAGCCTTTTCAAAGGGTATTTGCCTGAGCTTTTTGGCAATAAGCATGACTAGAGAGGCCACCTGGACACCTAGAGGTCCTGCCGTTGGTGCGCCATGCAATCTGATAATAACAAAAAAGCCGCCCCATAGCTGAGGCGGCTTTTGTACAATGTGTATGAAGGTTTATTTCTTCTTTTGCTCAATTACGAGGTATTTAGAAGCTGACCAGAATGCTTTGGCATCTTTGATCACTACCACTGCAGCGCCGCCTTCCATCTCAATGCTGTAAGAGGTGCTTGGGTGGGTGGTGCGCAATCTAACTTCTTTGGCATATGAGTTTATGCGAGCCGTTTGGCGGATGTCCACTTTCTGGAACACGTCTTTGTTGAAGTTAGACTTTAGCGTTTTGGTTGAACCAATACCGATCAAACCGCCTTCTTTGGTCAATACATTCTTGTCGCGCAATTCGCGGTACATACCAACCACGTAGTAAGCGGTGTTTAGCTCGTCTTCTTTAGCTGTTCCCTCCGCAACACTCTGGTTGTAAAGGTCGTTTAGCGACGCTAGCGCAGCGTTGGCATTGGCCAACTGGGTCTTCAAGTCGTTGATAGCCACTTCCTGGTCGGCGATGCGCTGTTGCAAGTTGGCAATCATTTCCTCCATCTGCTTCACGTTGATGTTGGCCTTTTTTAGCTTCGACTGTAGGTTAGCCAATTTGGTTTTGTTCTGAGCCATCAAATCATTGATGTTTTTAATCTCGCTCAGGATTTTTTCCTTCTTAGAAGCATTAACCTCTCCAGATACATTGGTAGAAGCCAAGTCTTTCTCTTTGCCACTGATGGTCATCAGGTTGGTCTCAATCTCGTTGAGGTCGGCAAAATATGTCTCCATCGCCTTGTCCTTTTCGGCAGCCTCGGCTTTTAGCGAGCTTACTTCGGTCTTAAGTGCTTCCGACTCGTTTTTCAGTTTATCAAGCTCAGCTTGATTACATGAAGTGGTGGCAAACGCAAAAGCTGTCAAAGCAGTTGCCAAAAAGTAGTTGATTGATTTCTTGATCATGGTTTTGGATGTATTGATTAGGTTGGACAAAATTACAAAGTCATTTCTCATTTCAGTCATAATTAATTCTTAACGTACCTTTGCTACAAATTAACGCCATGAAACTTGTTGCTAAAAAATCCAATCCACTTCTTCAAGTACTTCTTCAGGAAGGGGGCTATGCAACAACTAGCAAGGCAAGAGAGATAATCAAAAACGGTGCCGTTTGGGTCAATAACCAGGTGATAAAAATTCCATCAACCATGGTTGAAGCCGGCACCAGCATTGAGATCAACGCAAAAAAAAGCAAGCAGGAAGCCGATCATGCCAAGTATGCTTTCAAGGTGTTATTTGAGGACGATTTTCTCATTGCTGTGGCGAAACCGCCCCGAATCAGCGTAGAAAAAAGCCCCGGCGAGAAGCTTTGTTTTAAGGATGTGGTATTGCACGCCATGCAAGAGGAGAAAAATGCCTTGAACTCCCTGGCCCCGCTAACCGCCATTGAAACCAATGCCACAGGTGTGTTGCTATTTGCCAAAAATCAGCGTACCGCAATTGCTCTGCAGGCCAAATCGGCCATTACCAAGCGCTGGACGGCTTTGGTGGAAGGCAAGGTCCATGACAGCGAAACGGTGCTCAAATTCCCAATGCTTAAGCTTAAAACCGGCAAATGGGTAGCCGTTGAAAAACCCGTCAGCGGATCCTTGGAGGCAGAAACAACGGTTAGACTCAAGAAACACGCGGGTAACTTTAGCTTGTTGGAGCTCCGCTCAGACACCAGTATTCCCAAGCAGTTTCAGGCCCAGCTCATGTTGTGGGGGCACCCCGTGGCAGGCGACAAACGGTATGGAGCCAGCATCAGTTTCAGTTCCAGAATCGGATTACACCTTTCTAGTATCGGATTTATTCATCCAGTAAGCAAACAACAAGTGATTATCGACTCGCCCTTGCCACAGAGTTTCACTCGTGCAGGGCGTTACCTGTAAGAATCAGGAATTAGCAGGATCTTCAAGCGGACGACCGGCAAAGCGCTCGCTTTGTTCAATGGCATCCATCAGTTGTTCCAGGATTACATCGGCGTCTTGTGTGTAATCAATGGTCAACGGTTCTTTGAAGCGGATGCTGAGCTGCGCACGGCGTTTTTTTAGGCGGATACCCTTTTTGTCGAATGCCCTTCTGAAGCCGTCCACCACAATGGGCACCACCACTGGCTCAAACTTTTTCACGATGTGTGAGGTTCCCCTGCGGCCTTTGACAAAAGGTTTGGTTGTTCCCTGTGGGAAGGTAATCACCCAACCGTGGTCGAGTGCCATTCCAATTTTAGAAATATCGCGCAAATCTACCTTCCGGTTCACCGCTTTTCCACCTTCGCGCCACGTTCGTTTGATCGATATAGAGCCCGCGTAAGCAAATAGCTTCGGCAGTAAGCCCGCCTTCATGGTCTCCAGGGCCGCTACAAAGTAAACGTTCAAACGGGGGGTGAGTAAGTACCAAAAATTGCGGTCGATGTCTCGTCGCTTGGCGCGATGAGCCGCAAATATGTGGTACATGAGAATAACCTCGGCAAAATAGGTCTGGTGATTCGAGACAAACAAAACGCCGTGATCCGGGAGTTTCTCTAGGTTTTCCCAGCCTTCTATTTTAGACTGATTGACCCGTGTATAACGACTTCGAGTGGCCATACCTAGGGTAAAGATGAGCAATCGCTTGATGAAATAAGCATTGCCGAAGACATCCGTTTTGTATGGTTTTCTCAGTGACAAAGGCCAGGGTTTATGCCGCAAAAAAACAAAAAAAACCCCTATCCTGATCCGATATTTCGAAATTTAAACCCGTTTAAGCTACCAACCTGCCAACTATTTTGTCGCTTAACGTTTACTTTTGTAAACCTCAAACCAGATCATGCACCCCATTCTAGAACTGTACAACCAAATCAATCACTTTGCCAATACCAACGGAATGACTTACCGAGTCATCCAACCCGGTGAGGTAGAATACCGCATGCAGGTGAAAGATGAACACCAAAGTGGTCCCGGTGTTGCCCACGGTGGTTTAGTGGCCGGTTTTATGGATGCCGTTATTGGCGTAGCGGCCCTGAGTTCGGTTGTCGATGAGTTTATGTTGGTTTCGACCGTAGAATTCAAAATAAATTTCCTCAAGCCGGTGAAAATCGGTCAAGAGATTGTTGGAATGGGTAAAGTAGATTCCAAGGGCCAGCGTATTATTGTTTCCAGTGGAGTGATTTACGACGCCCAAGGCGAGCCACTGGCCAAGGCAACGGGCACCTTCAATGCCTACCCCGCCGATAAGATTCGGGAGAAAGTGGGTAACTTGTTTACGTTTTAATCAATCCGAAAGGCTTCAGGAGTTCCACCATTTCGCGGAGCGAGTCGGCGTGCCATGAACGGCCCCTCCATTGGGTGATGGACAGCCATTCTTCAACCAGTGGGATTGAAATTTGATAGCGATCAGAGAGCACTTGAGCCATGCCAGGTTCGCTGTGCATGAGGCGGCAGAAAGGCAACAGATCTGACCAAATCGCATCAAAGTGCGATCGTTTCTCAGCACTCATATCGCTCCTGATGGCGATGGCAAAACAGGGCCAAGGACTGGGCAACTCACCCACGCGCCTGAATAAACCGGCATCAACAGCAAACTGGGTAGTGAAGCGCTCCCAGAGAAAATAGTCGGCGTTGCCCTCGGACAGGGCTTTGATACCGCCGTCGAGATTTCCCACGGTCACTTTCATCGGTTCGCTGAGCCATTGCTCGCGTTTGCGCAACACCTCGGTCATGAGGTCTGATCCACTCATGGGGCGGCTGATGGCTGCGCGGGCATGGGCTAAATCACCTACCTTCTGAAACGAGCTGTACGTGGCTACATGAATACCCCATAGCAAGGGCGATGTGACGTACCAGTCGACTATATCAATCGCGGCTCCCTCGCATTTGGCTTTTACCAAACCTTCGGTGAGGGCTACAACAACATCAACCTCTCCATTTTGCAATGAGGTTAACATAGCACCGGTGCCACCGGGAAAATCAATCCAGTCGAACAGGCCCGGTTTTTCATCGAGCATCAAATGCCAAGGAGCATTAAAATGCTCGGGAACCCCTCCAATGCGAAGCATCAGTATACGATGGCGTCGGTGATGGTGGTAACCTCGCGGGGATTGATACACATCACGGCAATTTGCGCATCGTTGTTAATGATGCGTTCTTCATCGGGTCCGATGATGTATTCCACCAAGCCTTTTGATTTCTCCGACATGATAATGAGCAAATCGGCATTTACCTTGCTAGCATAGCGGATCATTTGTTTGTAATAATCGCCTTCTTTGGCATCGGCCGCCGCTACCACCGTTTTAACCCCCGCTTCTTGCAAGAATTTCTTGGCGTATACGGTGTTGCGCTTCAAGGCATTGATCAGAAACTCATCGGTTTCGGGATATTCAAACAAGTGAACCTCAGCGCCAAAAAGCTTCGCTACGGCAAGGGTATCATTGAGTTTCTGTTTAATTTCTTTGGTACTATCGATGGGGTAAACAATGCTATCGTAGCCTTTGGCGTGGATGTTTTTTCGCTGAACCACGATCACGGGCACGGGTGAAGTGGAAATCACTTTCAACGCAAAGGCACCGAGTAACTTCTGTTGCAAACCAACTACTCCGTGTGTCCCCATAAAAAGAAGCTGAGCACCTTCCTCGGCTGCAATCTCGCCAATGGTATCAAAAATAGATCCTTCCTCAGCTCGGAACGACACGGGTACGCCGTATTCGTCTGTGATTTTGGCGGCATAGGCCTTTAATTTTGACTCGACTGATTCAAAATCAAGGCCGAGTTTTTTCTCGGTGTCCTTATTCACCACGTGCAAGAGCTTCACTTCACAGCCGGTTTTTTGGGCACAAATAGCCGCGTGATTTACAGCGCATTCAGCCACTTCTGAAAAATCGGTTGGAACCAGGTAAAGGTTTTGTTTCTTGGTTGACATAGGTTTAAACATTGAGTAGTTTCAGGCGTTCCATATTTGTTTGCTTGGTTTTGATACGCGCAGGGTCTGCGTTTACAAAAAACCGGTGTTTATGGAGAAAATCGATCTGTTTGGCAATCCATTCGTTTTCATCCAATTTGTGCCCATAGGCTTTTAACTCGTTGAAGAGATTCTCGGCAATATAGCCGTAGTCCTCTCTTCCCAGGTAATCTAAATCAGCATCGCACAAAAGTTGTGCCACTAAGGTCTGAGGTTGCTGAGGTGTTTTGGTAATGCGAATCAGTTCGCAGGTTTGGTCGATGAATTCGGGATCATACCCAAACTGAGGCATAACTTCTTGGGCAAATTTACAGCCCATCTCCTCGTGATCCTCGTAGGAGAAGATGAATCCCGAATCGTGGAACAAGGCCGCAACCAAGAGTAGGTGAAATTCGTGGGTATCTAAACCGTGTTGCTGTCCCAATCGTTCAGCCGCCGAGATGACGTCTTGGGTGTGGTGAACACCGTGATAATAGAGATTCTTGGGCAGTCGGGCTTGCAATTCGCCCAACACAAAACGCTTCATATCGTCAAATCGCGTATCGCCCAGTAGCGCACTTTTAATCTCGCCTTCCACAAAATACATGTCCATCATACCCTTGTTTTTAACCTCTACCTTTCCTCGGTAGGTGCATTCAAACGCATCTTTCACTAAATCGAAAGTAGACTCTGATATATTGATTCGATTGGTGATAGACGTCGATTCCATGCGCGATGCCGTATTAACCGCATCACCCCAAATGTCGTAGGCAAACTTCTTGTGGCCTACAATTCCCGCAACCACAGGACCGGTGTGAATACCGGTTCTAATCTCGAAGAAAATTCGGCCTTCCGCTTGCCGTTTGCTTTTTTCTTGGTCAATAAATGCCTGCATTTCCAACGCAGCTTGAATCATGTGAACTGCGCCAGCCTGGTCTTTGTAATGCAATCCAGCTGCACACATGTAGGCATCGCCAATGGTTTTGATTTTCTCGATGCCGTATTTCTCCACAATGCTATCGAAGGCCTTAAAATAGTAATCGATCTCTGCAACCAATTGCTCCGGAGAAAGCGACTCGCCAATTTTGGTGAAGTTTTGTATGTCGGTAAACAGAACCGTCACCTGTTTGTAGCTCTTTGCTTCGGCCTTGCCAACCGACTTCAGCTCCTCTGCCACGTCGGCAGGCAAAATATTCAGCAACAATTCATCTGATCGCTTTTGTTCTTCCTCAATGATTTTTTTCTGAATCCGAATCAGTCGGAAACGGTTGAAAAGCACCATGAGGAATCCCAGTAAGAGGATGGATCCAATGATGAAACTGTACTTAATGGCCTTCTGCTTTTTTACTTCCGCCTCTTGTTTCTTCTCGCGCTCAAGACCAATTTGCAATTCGTGATCTTTCTGGTCGGCGATGGCTTTTACTTCTTTCTGGGTAATTTGAGCCACGTCCAAACTGCGCAGGGTATCAAGTACCTGTGAGTAGGAACGGTGGAATTGAAAGGCGCTGCGAAAATCTCCCAGTGCAGCATAGGCTTCCGACAGGTAGTAATAGGCGTGACTCAGTTCATCGCGCATCATGCCCTGCTGCGCCAGCTCCTTGGCTTTTTTAAGCGAAGCTATCGCCGCATTGTAGCGTTTTTCTTTGCAATCGAGTGCTCCAATATTGTTCAGCGACAAGGCAATCCCGCTCTTATTTCCAATCTTCTCGCTCTCAACCAGCGCCTTGGCGTAAAATTCGCGCGCCAAACTGTTGTTGCCCATGTTCTCATGAGCCTTCCCGATGTAGTTGTAAGACAACACCTGATAATAGATGTTATTTTGATTGATGTATTCCCGAAGCGATCGGTTGTAATAAGTAAGTGCCTTCTCGTTTTGATTTCTATCGAGGTACACACCGGCAACAAAATACGACGAGATGGCAATACCCAACTTATCGTTTACCTTTTCATAGCTCTTCAGGGCGCTGTTGTAATAGTCAATGGCGCGGTCGTAGAATTTCAGCGCCTTGTAAACATTGCCTAGGTTGTTGTTCGAATTGGCAATTGCGCGGGGATCACCCAATTGCTGTCGCATCTTGAGTGCGTTCAAGTGGTATTGCATGGCCTCTGAATAGTTGCCTTGCTTGAAGTACACAATACCGATCGAGTTGTACGAGTCGGCGATAGCTTCTACATCGCCCAGTTTCAGGCGAATTTCCAATGCCTTTCCGTGGTATTCTAGCGCTTCCTGATACAAGCTTTGGGCATACAATACCAATCCGATGTTGGCATACGATCGGGCAATACCCTCTTGGTCACCGAGCTCGAGATATAATTTAAGAGCCTTGAATTGATAGGTGGTGTCGGCAGTGTAATTACTGCTGTAATAGTATATGGTCCCCAGATGGTTATTGGCCAAAGCCAAGCCCTTTTTGTATCCAAACTGCTCGGCTTTTAATCGAGCCAAGTCGCACCAGCTCCGGGCCAAATCGTTGTTTTTGCCTATGAGTGACTTAGTCAAGGCGTTGAGCGAATCAATTCGCTGTTGGTAATTGTCCTTGTTGATGTCTTTGAAATAGGCTGATTGCGGGGTATTTTGAATACCCATTACCCAAGTACTCACCAAAACGGCAATACCCAACAACAAACTGCGGAGACTGAGCGAAATTTTAGACATCATTGATACGGCCGTAAGTAGAACCGTACCAAAAATACGGCAATCCTTCGGGAGCGCGAGTGAGTTTTCGGCAACTTGCTAAAAGGCGAATGTTAACATCGATCAGACGCCGAAACATTACCATCGAACCGCCCTTTCAGCGGTGCGCTGCAGTGCAAAAAAAGGTCTATTGGAGCACGACAGTTAATACTATCGATCTGGTTTATCTTGCGATCAACAACCTCATTCGGATATCACCAAACTCACCGGACAGTGATCAGACCCCATAACGTCGTTTAGGATATCGGCCGCTTGGATGCGGTCCTTGAGGTGAGCGCTGGTTAAGAAGTAGTCAATTCTCCAGCCAATGTTCTTCTCACGGGCTCCGGCGCGGTAACTCCACCAAGAGTATTTTTCGGTAGTTGGATGGAAAAACCGGAAGGTATCTATCATGCCCTGTGCGATGAATCGGTCCATACCATCAATTTCTTCCTGCATGTACCCCGCCGTTTTGTTGTAATTGGCTTTGTCGTTTTTAAGATCGATGGGTTTGTGCGCCACATTCAAATCGCCGCACCAAACCACCGGTTTATTTTTCTCCAGCTTGGCGATGTATTGCGACATGGCCAAGTCCCACTGCTGGCGGTAGGGAAGTCTGATTAACTCACTCCCTGAATTGGGCACATAGGTATTGATCAAATAAAATGATTCAAATTCCATGGTAATGAGGCGGCCTTCGTTGTCGTGCTCGGCTATCCCCATACCATATGTCACCTGCATGGGTTTTATTTTGGTCAAAATAGCCGTTCCGGAATACCCTTTCTTTTCGCCGCTGTGGGCAAAGATTTCATAGTTGGTCAGCGGAAAAAGCACTTCCCTAACCTGCTCGGGTGTAGCCTTGGTTTCTTGAAAACAAACTACGTCGGCCTGAAAATTTTCAATGATGTCTAGCAGTCCTTTTGCGGCTACTGCTCTGATTCCGTTTAAATTCCAAGAAATAATTTTCATGAGAAAGGATATGGACGGCAAATTACACAAACCCATGTCAACTTAGCTAGTTTTTTCAGCCATCTATCGATTAAGATCTTAAACACACCTTTCAAATGAGTAAACTTACTGAACCTAGCCAACCTAACTTTAGTCCCATGCAACCCTCGCGTGTTATACGATTCGTTGGATACAGCTCTTTGATTCTATCCGGGATCGGCTCCATCATGTGGGTTATAAGCGAATGGGTGGCCCATTGGCTGTGGGAAAGGCATGTTATGGTCCCCCTTACCGAAGGGATTTCATTTGCTCTCTGCAGCTGGTTGCTTCTGCGTAAATTGAGTACCCAGCGCAGCGGGCGGTTTGACACCAAAAACAGCTTAATTTGCATTCTTATCCTGATCATCGCTGGGGTTAGCATGGCCGAATTGGCTTGGCTGAGATCCCTTTGGCAAGACTCTACCTGGCAGTTTACCGAAACCTTTTATAAGTCTGGTGTAATGACCTATTCAGGGGCGTTTACCTTCGCAGCATTCGTGGCTGCCTTGTGTCTGGGTGGCCATCCAAAACCTCGTTTGAGGTGGATCAGCCAGCTGGTATTGCATCTAATCACCATATTGGCATCGCTGGCGCTTTTTTCGTACCTGTTTGATATAAAAAGCTTTGAAAAACTAGCCAATCAGTACGCTTTGTCGATCCCTTCAGCGTTCATGGCTTTCATGCTTTCCATTGGGGGCAGTTTGCTCAACCCCGATGCCGGATTGAGTCCGCTGTTATCGGGAAATCAGCCGGGAAGCAGAATGGCGCGGCTCATGTTGCCAGCTACCTTGCTAGCCATTGTCATTATGGGATCCTTCCGGGTTTGGTTGGTGCGCCATGAATACGTGAGCAGCGATTTTGGCTTCGCCAGCTTTGCCGTTTTGTTCATGGCGTTGATCAGCATTATAGTGCTTCAAACCGCCAAGTCGCTGAACCAGGCAGACCTCATGCGTTCTCAGGCCGAGGAAGCCCTGCGGGAGGCACACACACGTCAAGCCCATTCACTCAAACTAAAGACCAGTGCGCTGGAGCGATCGCTAGAAGACCGCGTGGTGATGGAAAACCGATTCAGAATGGTTTTTGAACACGCAATACTTGGCATGGCTATTGTCAACCTCAACGGCGAGATCGCTTCGGCCAATCAGAGTTTGGCCCGATTAACCGGAACGCCAAAAGAAGATCTCGTGGGGCGCAAGCTTTACAGCTGGTTTCAAATTGAAGACCTGCTCCCCCACCCCGTCTTGTCGCCATCTCTGAACTGGCCCAACGACTGTTTAAAGGGTGAATTATTGATGCAACCCGATCAGGGCAGTCCATTGTGGACCTTGGTCGATGCCGTTCTGCATCGCGACAACCACGGTCAGCCCATCTACTTTATCTACCATATCCAAGATATCGATGCGGTGAAAGTACACCAAGAGTTGCTCACCAAACAGAATTCGGAACTACGTGCGCTGCTCGAAACCGACAATCACGTGGCCATCATTGGCACCAACAAACACGGTCAAGTAACCCACTTTAGCAAGGGCGCAGAGACACTTTTGGGTTATTCGGCTGAGACCATGGTCAAAAAAATGCAGTTTGGCGAACTACTCAACCCGCAGCAACTGCAAGCCCATCAAACCGGGCTCGACTTCGAAGGCTACGCAAATCCTACCCCCTTCCAAATCTTAACATACAACCCGCTTAGAAGCGGCTGGGAGTCGAAGGAGTGGAGCTTAAAACGGCAAGATGGTCGCTGGGTCACCGTTCAACTGGTGGTTACTGCCCTTAAGAACATACACGGTTCGGTTATGGGTTTCATCAGCATTGCTACCGATGTTGGCGCCCGCAAGGAGGCCGATTCGAAGTTTAAGAACTTGCTGGAATCAGCCCCAGATGCCATGATCATCGCCAACGACAAAGGCATCATCGAATTGGCTAATGACCAGGCTGTAATTATGTTTGGCTATTCAAAAGAAGAGCTGATTGGTCGCGAAGTAGAAACCCTGATACCCAAGCGTTTTGGTGAAAAACACCACCACTACCGCACGGAATACCAAAAAGCGCCTCATCCCAGGGGAATGGGCGAAGGAAGAGAACTATACGGCCTGCGCAAAAACGGCGAAGAATTCCCCGTCGAGATCAGTTTGAGCCCGCTCATTACCGGTGAATCCCGCTTGGTGTCGGCCGCTATACGCGATGTGACCGACCGCAAACAGGTTGAAAAAGAACTCATCCAAGCAAAAGAAATCGCCGAAAAATCGGTCATCGCCAAAGAGCACTTCTTGGCCAACATGAGCCACGAAATCAGAACACCCTTGAACGCCTTGATTGGTTTTTCGCAATTGCTGGAGCAAACCCCACTCAACGACGAGCAGCGAGAGTATGTTGAATCGGTGAGTATTTCGGGTAAAAATCTGCTTACCCTGATCAACGATATCCTCGATTACTCGAAAATCGAGGCGGGCATGATGACCTTGGAGCAATTACCCGTCAATATCAACAAACTACTCCAATCGATTGAAGTGATCTTCCGCCAACCCTGCACCCACAAAAACATTGCCTTGTGCTTGGAAATGGACCCTCGATTGGACACCCATGTCGTGGCCGACCCCTTGCACATCAATCAAATCCTTATCAATCTGGTTGGCAATGCCATTAAATTCACTGAAAAAGGCCAAATCACGCTAAAAAGTGAGGTGATGGAATGCGAAGCAGGTTCCACCCGCTTACGCATTTCGATATCGGATACCGGTATTGTTATCAAACCCGAACAGATGAACAAGATTTTTGAGCGTTTTGGGCAAGCCGATAGCGATACCTCCCGAAAATACGGCGGAACAGGACTGGGCATCAACATCGTACAAGGTTTATTGGCGCTGTACCACACCAAGTTACGCGTTGAGAGCCACGAGGGCGTGGGCTCCACCTTCTCGTTTGAACTCAATCTGCCCATGGCCGATGAAATTCATCAAAAAACCATGCCCACGCATGCGCTGACTTTACAGCCGTTAAAAAATGGAAAAGCTGTTAAAATACTGCTGGTTGAAGATAACTTACTCAACCAACGACTCGCGCTAGCTGTTTTAAATAAAATGGGATGTGAGACCCAAGTGGCCGAAAACGGCAAAGTAGCGTTGGAATTGATGAAAGAATACTCATTTGACATTATTCTGATGGATATGCAAATGCCTGAGATGGACGGTTATGAGGCCACCAAAGTCATTCGCAATCAACTGCAAAACCCTATTCCCATTGTAGCGATGACCGCTCATGCCATGGCCGGTGAACGGGAAAAATGTTTTAGATTGGGCATGAACGGCTATATTGCCAAACCATTTAACCTGAAAGATCTTCAAGAAGCCATTGAAAAGTTTAGTCCCTCTTTCCGCTCTTAGTCGCTTTTGTTGGCTCCTTGCCATCCTCATTGTTGGGGCTTGTGGCAACGATCCTGTGCAGCTTCCCGCCGTGCAGGCTAAAACCATCAGCGGCGAGTCGATAACCAATCAAAAATTAGTCGGCAAATGGGTGGTTATCAAGCTTTGGGCCACTTGGTGTGGACCGTGCCTCGCTGAAATGGATGAGCTAAATGCCCTTCAGGAGCAATACGCCCGAGACACCAATGTGGTATTTATCGGAATAACCGACGAACCAACTGATGTGGTAGAGGCAACCCTGTCCGTTCAGCCGTTCAATTACCGGGTTATCGCCGATGCCAAAACACTGAAAAAGTCCCTTCAGTCGGGGGTAGTAGGCTACATTCCCGAGCACCAGATTTACGATCCAACAGGAAGGCAAATCTTTAGTGTTTCCGAACCCGGACCCAACATCGCAGCGGTGATCGACAGCATCCTGAAAAAAAATCGCAATTGACATATTTTGTGAACTAAAGCCCGCAACTTTGCCCCACGAATGAGGTTATGATTCAGTTGTGCGGTAGTATTTTCCCCGTTTTTAAAGAATGTCAGCGCATCGAAGAAGTCGATGCCCACACCTGGAACGCCATCGCTGGCGATCAGCTCCTATTGCGCACCCCTTACCTGAGTAGCCTCGAAAAGGGATGCACCCGATACAACCGATTTCGATATGTTCAATGGTTCAACGACAACAACGAACCCATAGGCATTGCCTATTTACAAGAAATATGGTTCAAAGGCGGTCATCAAAAACAACAAGATGAACTCCACTTCTTTGCCCGACACATCAAAGACCGCATGCTAGGCCCCGAGGGTGTCAAGGTATTGCTTTGCGGAAACGCTTATGTGGCCGGAAATAACGGATTTAAGTTTGTTGACGGAATCGATTTTGAGCTCCAATGCGAATGGATAGCCTCGTGGCTGCGCGAAAAAATCAAAACCGAGGACTCCACTTTTACCCTCGCTGGTATCAAAGACCTCTGGGAAGACCAACACGCAGCCATGCCTGCTATTCAACAAGCCCATTTTCACGGATTCAAAATCGACCCGGTTATGAAAATGGATATCGATCCGCGGTGGAAATCAATCGCCGATTATACCTCAACCCTGCAGGCCAAATACCGCACCAAATACAACGCCGCTCGCAAAAAGGGCGCCGACTTGGTCAAAAAATCGCTTTCGGTCGATGAAATCAAACAGTATCTGCCTGCTATCACCTCACTATTCAACCAAGTCCTCGACCGATCGCGTTATCATCTGGGTACTTTTGAGCCCATGGCTTTTCTAACGCAAAAATCGGCACTTGGCGAAGAATTCGACTTTTCGATTTGGTTGCATGAGGAACAACCCGTGGCATTTGCAACATCCATCTTCAACGGCACAACACTGGAAGCCAATCACGTAGGCCTTGATTACCAAAAATCAAACGCCATGGCCCTGTATTCCACCTTGCTCTATCACTACGTGGATCTGGCCATAACGCATCAAATGGCACACATTAATTTTGGCCGCACTGCCGACGAAATCAAGAGCACTGTTGGGGCAAAACCGGTACACGCCTATTTGTTTACGCGACACAAAAACAGCTTTTCCAATCAGCTGATCAAACCCATCCTCTCGGCTATTCATCCTGCCAAAGCCCAATTGCACAACCCCTATTTGCAGGAGTACCGACGTTCAAATGGTATGCCCTAGGCCGCGCTTTCGCGGCCGATTTAACATCGGAGAATTACCCCTTGAAAGTCAACAAAAAGAAGGCACCCAAGCCTGTCTGTTATCCTTACGCCCAATGGCAAATGATCCCGCCCATTAAAGACGCACACAAGGCCCAATATCCCACGTGCAAGAGGATGTATTTAAAGGATTTTCGCTCAAACAAGGCATTGATCCCCAGAATGGGTAAAATAAAAAACACCGTGGTGATCAATCCGTGAAACGCACCGTGACCAAAGGTTCTAAATCGTTGTCCGTTGGTACTCATGAAATCGGCAATTTGATTCATAATATCCGATCCTTCGGTGCCAAATCCGGGCTCGTTTTGAAATAACGATTGATAACCAAACTGATGGATGACTACCACATGCAAAAACATGGCCAACAAGAGGGATAATACATAGGTCGAAATAAAAATAACCGCCATATTTCCCTTGGCGAGCTGCTCGGCCTGAAGCCCAGTTTCGCGCATCCACAGGTTGCCAAAAACCTTGGGGTGATACCAAACAAAACCAATGATGAGGGGCAGTACCGCAACCGCAGCACTGAGGGGCATGTTGAACGTGAGCATGAGTTTTTTTTCCTAAATGTATAAAACTCTTTCATCCCTGCAAATGAACCCTCCAAACCGCCCCTGACAGGCCGGGTGATTTCACCGGATCATGAAAACAAAAACCCCCATTCCTCGGGCTTTTTCAACTGGGAATGGGGGTGTGATACGTTAAATAAACCCTGCTCGGAGGTCATATTCTCCCGAGCGCAGCGCAGGCCTTTACAACAGCCACAGCGTGTTTTACCCGGGCCAAACCGATTGGCAAGGCCTCAGGGCAATACCTTACATATTTCGCCGGTACTGACCACCTACCTGAAAAAGGGCTTGTGTGATTTGTCCGAGCGATGAAACCTTGCAAACTTCCATCAAGTGCTCAAAGATGTTTTGGTTCTGTACCGCGGCATCTTGAAGTCCTTGAATGAGGGCAGCCGCTTTTTGACCGTAGCGCTGATGAAGCAATCCAAGCATTTCGATCTGATATTTTTTCTCGTCCTCGGTGGCGCGAATAACTTCTTTGGGCAACACAGTTGGCGATCCCTTCGACGAAAGGAAGGTATTTACTCCAATAATCGGGAATTCGCCGGTGTGCTTAAGCGTTTCGTAGTAAAGCGATTCCTCTTGAATTTTGCTGCGCTGGTACATGGTCTCCATGGCCCCCAATACCCCACCGCGCTCGGTTATGCGGTCGAATTCGGTGTAAACCGCCTCTTCCACCAAGTCGGTAAGCTCTTCAATGATAAATGATCCTTGCAAAGGATTTTCGTTTTTAGCTAGTCCCAATTCGCGGTTGATGATCAATTGGATAGCCATGGCTCTGCGAACCGATTCTTCGGTCGGCGTGGTAATCGCTTCATCATAGGCATTGGTATGCAGCGAATTGCAGTTGTCGTATATCGCGTACAGCGCTTGTAGCGTGGTCCGAATGTCGTTGAAATCAATCTCCTGTGCGTGCAGCGATCTGCCCGACGTTTGAATGTGGTATTTCAGCATCTGACTGCGCTCGTTGCCGCCGTATTTATTTTTCATGGCCTTGGCCCAAATGCGGCGAGCCACACGACCAATCACGGCGTATTCGGGATCGATACCGTTGCTGAAGAAAAACGACAGGTTGGGTGCAAAGTCATCAATTTTCATTCCGCGGCTCAGGTAATACTCCACATACGTGAATCCATTTGCCAAGGTAAAGGCCAATTGGGTAATGGGGTTTGCACCCGCCTCAGCGATGTGATAACCGCTGATGGATACCGAATAGAAATTTCTAACTTTTTGGTCGATGAAGTATTGTTGGATGTCGCCCATCATGCGAAGTGCGAATTCCGTGCTAAAAATACAGGTGTTCTGTGCCTGATCTTCCTTCAGAATATCGGCCTGAACCGTGCCTCTTACGGTGGAAAGGGTTTCTGTTTTGATGCGTTGATACACATCGGCTGGCAAGACCTGATCGCCGGTAACACCCAAAAGCATCAAACCCAGTCCGTCGTTACCCTTTGGGAGTTCGCCCTGGTATCGCGGCCGCGCTTGACCCAATTCCTTGTAAATGGCATCAATTTTGCTGTTTACTTCTTCTTCAAGTCCGTTCTTCTTGATGTAAAGTTCGCATTGCTGATCAATAGCTGCGTTCATAAAGAATCCCAGCAACATCGGTGCCGGACCGTTGATGGTCATAGATACCGAGGTAGAGGGAGCAGCCAAGTTGAAACCGCTGTATAGTTTTTTAGCGTCGTCGAGGCAGCAAATGCTTACCCCTGAGTTACCAATTTTACCGTAGATGTCGGGGCGCCAGTCGGGATCATTACCGTACAGGGTAACCGAGTCGAATGCGGTCGACAAACGCGCGGCAGGCATGCCCAAACTCACGTAGTGGAACCGGCGATTGGTTCGCTCAGGACCGCCTTCTCCGGCAAACATGCGCGTGGGGTCCTCACCCTCTCTTTTAAACGGATAGATACCCGCCGCAAAAGGAAACTCTCCTGGCACATTCTCGGTAAGCGACCAAAGCAAAATACTGCCCCAGTTGGGATAATTGGGGGTAACTACCTTGGGAATGCTCGAATGGCTGAGCGATTGGGTGTGGGTATTGATGTTGATCTCCTTGTCGCGAACCTTAAAGGTGTACACTTCATCTTTGAACAGTCGGCGTTTTTGGGTCCAATTTTCGATGATCACCCAGTTTTTGGGATCCAATTCGAGTTTGATCCGATCAAATTCTGCGCGAAGCACCTTTTGGATGTCAGCGGTATCGGGACCTAAATTATCGATGGTGGTCTGAACCGCGTATAATTTCTCTGCCACCGCAGCCTGTTGATGGGCCCACTGATTGTAGTTTCGGTTATTCTCGGTGATCTCACTGAGATAGCGGGTGCGATGAGGAGGAATCACATAGATCTTCTCCGACATTTCGCGGGTAACGGTGTAATTTGATTTCAGCGGAGCCCCTGTTTTCTCTACCACTTTATCGATAATGGCGCGGTACAGATTGTTCATACCCGGATCGTTGAACTGACTGGCAATGGTGCCAAATACAGGCATTTCATCGGGATGGGTGTCCCACAATTGGTGGTTGCGCTGGTATTGTTTTTTCACGTCGCGGAGGGCGTCTAAGGCCCCGCGCTTGTCGAATTTATTGAGCGCAATGAGATCTGCAAAATCAAGCATGTCTATTTTCTCCAGCTGCGTAGCGGCCCCGTATTCTGGAGTCATCACGTAAAGGGAAACATCGCTGTGATCCAAAATCTCGGTATCACTTTGTCCAATCCCCGAGGTTTCGAGGATGATGAGGTCGTATTTTGCTGCCTTGAGGATGGCTACTGCCTCGGCTACGTGTTTGCTCAAGGCCAGGTTGCTTTGTCGGGTCGCCAGAGAACGCATGTAAACCCTTGGGTTTTGGATGGCGTTCATGCGAATACGGTCGCCGAGCAGAGCACCACCGGTTTTGCGTTTCGAAGGATCGACTGAAATAACCCCAATCGATTTTTCAGGGAAATCGATCAAAAAACGGCGCACCAGTTCGTCTACCAAAGATGATTTTCCCGCACCACCCGTACCGGTTATACCCAAGATGGGCGACGCACTGGCGGCAGCCAATTCGTGCACCTGACTAAAGGCTTGATCGGCTGAGGGGAGTTGATTTTCGGCAGCGCTGATCAGCTTGCCAATGGCCAACCAGTTTTTATCGTTGAGATGTTTTGCCTCTCCATTGAGTTGCGTAACGGTTGGAAAATCGCATTTCTGGAGCATGTCGTTGATCATGCCCTGCAATCCCATCGCCCTGCCGTCGTCGGGGTGATAGATGCGAGCAATACCGTATCCGTGAAGCTCCTCGATTTCAGAAGGCAAGATGGTTCCACCACCTCCGCCAAAGATCTTGATATGCCCTGCCCCCTTCTCCTGAAGCAAATCGAACATATACTTAAAATACTCCACGTGACCGCCTTGGTAGCTGGTCATGGCGATGGCTTGCACATCCTCTTGAATGGCGCAATTCACCACCTCCTCCACACTCCGGTCGTGACCCAAATGAATCACTTCTGCACCGGTGCTCTGGATAATCCGACGCATGATGTTGATAGCTGCATCGTGCCCGTCGAACAGGCTAGCCGCTGTTACTATCCGTATTTTGTTCACCGGTTGATAGGGTGCCGCTTCTTTCATAATTGAAAAGGTTCCAAAAAATTCGACGACAAATATAACTCAATCAGCCCCGCGAAAAATCTTGTTTCTCGGAAATAGCGTTAGTAAGTTAGTATTCACAACGCCAAAGGCATATCTTAGTGTCAATGAAAGCAAGAATTTTTTTTATCAGTGGTGGGTTGGTGGCCTTGTCGTTTATTTCAGGCCTCTCTAGTTGTACCAAAAACAAAGGAATCCCCGGTTTAACGTCAAACAATAAACCCGATACTTTGATCACAGGAATGGTGAGCTATCGAAACGATATTGTTCCCCTCATGGTCAAGTACTGTTATGGTGTCGATGGGCAAAACTGCCACGTGTCGAACACCAATATTGGGGCTAACGGAAACTTTGAAAACTTCGATGGCCTAAAAGCCAAGGTCGACAACGGCAGTATCGAGTCAAGAGTATTGGCTCCCGATGCCGATATGCCGCCGTCGTATTCAACCGGTCCTAAACCCATGACAGCAAACGAGATTGAAGTGATTCGGACCTGGGTTGAACAAGGCGCTCCAAACAACTAACGACATGAAAATCATTATTTCCACCATCGCATTGTTGGCGAGTTTCGCTGCAAGCGCTCAAGTGCTGAAAACAAGCAATTGTTCCATCGACTTTTTCTCCGAGACTCCATTAGAAAACATCTCGGCCAAGAACAACGCGGTGAAAGGAGCAATGAATGTGCAATCGAAAGCCATTGCATTCTCGGTGCCTATTCGCAGTTTCAAATTTGAAAAGGCATTGATGGAAGAGCACTTCAACGAAAACTACATGGAGAGCGACAAATATCCCAATGGCAGTTTCAAAGGGGTGATCAACGAAACCATCAACCTGAGCAAAAACGGTACCTTCCGAATCAGTGCCACCGGCAAATTGAACATTCACGGGGTAGAGCAAGATCGCACACTCACCGGCGAAGCCACGGTAAAGGACGGGGTGCTTACCATTACCAGTAATTTTAAAATCAAGTTGGTAGACCACCGCATTGAACGGCCCGCGATCCTCTTCCAGAAAATCGCCGAAGTCATCGATGTTAAACTAGCTGCAAGTTTTCCTACACAACCATGAAAAAAATTCTTATCGCCCTTACTGCCATCGGGATAAACCTTTCGCTGGCTGCCCAAGACGATTTGCTCAACGACCTCGAGTCAAGCAATCCTACCTCGGTTCCGGTGATCGCTACCTTCAAGGGAACCCGCATCATCAATGCACATACGGTTGAAACGGTGAAGAAAAGCAACCTCGATTTCAGAGTGGCCCACCGTTTTGGAAGCATTGGCACCAAAAATGCCCGTCACAGCCTGTATGGCTTTGATGTGAGTGAAGACATCAATATCGCCTTTGAATACGGTGTTAACGACAGGCTTACGCTCGGATTTTCCCGCAGCAAGCGGATGGAGGCCTTGCAAGGTCTTATCAAATACCGCTTGCTCACCCAAACCAGCGACGGTTCAACACCGGTATCTATAGCACTCATGTCGAGCAATGTGCTCACCGCCGTGGCTAACTCCTCAGAGGGTTATCGCTACACTACCTACACCGACCGACTCACTTATGTGAATCAGGCTATCATCGCGAGAAAATTCTCCGACAAGCTGTCGCTTCAGATCAGCCCGACCATCATTCACCGAAACTGGGTGTTTGATGCCGAAGACGAAAACACCAATTTCAGTTTGGGTTTTGGGGGGCGCATCAAGCTTACCAAGCGCTCAGCCATTGTGGGTGATGTGTTTTACACCGTTTCTAAATACCGCCAAAACCGCAAGGGTATTTACCTGATGCCGCCTTTGAGCTTGGGGTACGAAATCGAAACGGGAGGTCACGTTTTCACCCTCATGTTTAGCAATGCGAGCGGAATCCTGGAAAACGATTACTTGGTTAACACATTTGACAGTTGGGGCAAGGGGCAATTTAAATTTTGCTTCTTAATTTCGCGCAACTTCAGAGTATAAGTGCAACCATCGTACAAAGGACTTTTTTACATTCTCATCTCTACCACGTGCTTCTCCATCGTCAATCTGATGGTAAAATTTCTTGAGGGGTATCCGGCCCATGAATTGATCTTTTTCAGAAGTGTCTTTTCGCTGTTCGCCACAGGTTTCATTTTGCGCTCGCAAAAACTGAGCTTGCTTGGAACCAATCGTCCGTGGTTATTGGTTCGGGGCGTGGCTGGGGTGAGTGCGCTATTGCTTTTTTTTATCACCTTGCAACAAATGCCCTTCGCCAACGCGGTGGCCATTCAATACCTCAGTCCAGCATTTACCGCTCTGTTCGGCGTTTTTTTATTGCGCGAGCGCGTGAGTACCTGGCAGTGGTTCTTTTTGTTGGTGGCTCTCTCGGGCGTTTTTGTCATTAAAGGTTTTGATCCCAGGGTAAACACATGGATGGTAGGCTTGGGCATATTATCTGCCGCTTGCTCGGGTTTGGCCTACAACGCCGTTAGGCGCCTGAGGCATACCGAGCACCCATTGCAGGTGGTGTTTTATTTTCCGCTCATCGCCACTCCCATCATGGGTATTTGGTGTCTGTTCGATTGGAAAACACCCTTGGACTGGGATTGGTTGTTGATTTTGGTTTTAGGGGTTTTTACCCAAATCGCCCAATACTACATGACACTTGGTTTGCACGCCGACACCGCAGCCCGCGTAACACCGGTTAAATACGTGGGAGCTATACTGGCCATAGGTTTTGGTTATGTATTCTTCAACGAGACCCTGAATACCATGAACCTCGTAGGTTTGGGTTTAATTGTTGCCGGGGTCTTGCTCAATACCTTGTACAAAAACCCCGCGGCTTTGGCCGAGCCAAAGCCGGCTCAGGTCACCGAGAAGTGATACCCCTTGCCTTTTAAGGTAATGATCTGAATGCCTTCATCCTCGCAGAGGTATTCGCGAAGTTTCCGAATGTAAACATCTAGGTTTCGGCTGTTGAAAAAACTGTCGTCTCCCCACACCTCAATCAATAAATCCTTCCGATCGATGGTTTTATTCTGTTGGGTGGCCAGCATGCCCATGATTTGCGATTCGCGGTGCGACAATTTCATCACCTTGCCTCGGTAAACCAGCTCATATCTGCCGGGGTAAAAAATGTACTCTTTAATGGCAATTTCTTCCCCTTTTTCCTGAAGCGGTTGGTTGATGCGAATGCCGTGAATAAGGTTGAGCTGATTTTGAATGCGCATCACCAACTCCTCTACGCTAAACGGTTTGCGCAGGTAATCGGTTCCGCCGCTGGCAAATCCTTGAGCCAGGTCGTCGAGCTGCGACTTGGCCGTGAGAAAAATAATGGGAATGTGCTGGTCTTTGGTGCGCAGGTCTTTTCCCACCGCGAAACCATCCTTGCCCGGCAGCATTACATCGAGCACCACCACATCGGGTTTGTCGACGGTAAACTGCCGCATCACCTCGTTGCCATCGGTCACCCAATTTACCGCAAACCCTTTTAACTCGAGGGTTTCCTTGACGATTTTACCTAAAAACGGCTCATCCTCTACGTATAATATCTTAATCTTCATAGGGCAAAATGATCTCAAATCGGGCACCCCCGCGCAGCGAGGTCAACAGCCGCAATTCGCCTCCGTGCAACATTATTACTTGTTTGGCATAGTGCAAACCCAAGCCATAGCCCTTGGCGTTGTGCACGTTTCCACTGGGAATACGGAAGAATTTATCGTAGATCCGACTGCGGTATTCCAGCGGTATGCCGGGACCGTTGTCGTCGACCCAGATTTTGATGTCGCCTCCATCGCGTTTAAGTCCAACACATACCTGAGCTCCCTTGCCCGCGTATTTGATGGCATTGTCGATTAAATTAAAAAACACACCCTGCATGTGGGCGGCGTCAATGCGAAGCAAACTGTCGTGATCCAGCTCTTGCACCACCAATTCAACGCCCTGTTTTTGAGCCCTGAGCAAAGACGACTGCACGGTTTTGCTCAGCAATTCATCCAATTTAGCCGGGCTGCGCTGGACAAATTGCTGGCTGTTTTCGAGCATATTGCTGTTGATTACCTTCGAAAGGAGCAATTCCAACCGATCAAGCTCCAAACTGGCCATGCCCACATAGTCTTTTACCAAAGATTCATTGGAACTCACCCGCTGATCGCTCAAGGCTTCCAAGGCCACTTTAACCGTAGCCACGGGGGTCTTGAGCTCGTGCGACATATTGCTAATGAGGTCGTTTTTTAGTATATTAAGCTGGTTGAGGCGGCGCAAACTGCGGTACGACAAACCAAAAGCCAGTCCGGTGGCCAACAGCATCAGCACCACAAAAAGCAGCTGTGGACGCATGCTACCCGCAATATACCAGAACGGACTTACCGCACTTACCTGTAAATTGGGACTAAACATGCCTGTTCGGTACGTAAATGCTTTAGTTGTGGTATCCTGTTCATCGGCCACCATCCATTGGGTGCCGATATCGATATTGAATTTTTTAAGGTTTTGAGCAAATACGCGTTTCACAGCAGTGGAATCAAGCTTTAAATTTCCGCTGTGACGTGCATTGAGCTGCGAGCCGGGAATCATGGCAATTTGACTCAATATCATGCGGATACCCTGTGCCGTAAACATGCTAGAGCTATCGGGGGTAAACTTCAAACCCGATTGCTCGACGCCTTGCGGCATGGGAATCAATACATCGCGATCGCCGCTAACCTCGCTGCTGCTGAATACCGCCATGGTCTGCTCAACTTTTTTGACCGTTTTCGGACGGCGTGTATTCGAGCTGCTATCGACCTTGACCTCGATATTGAAGTTGCTGTAAGAACCGTTTGACCGAACAGGCCTCCCACGGCCCGTGTTGGTACTGCTTCGGTAAGTGAACTTCAATTCGCCCCGCTCTTTGGGCGATATCTCTTGTATCTGTTTACTGAAAACACTGTCGCCTCCCATCTTACCCAGAACCGAGTTAATCAAAATGGAGTCCACAAAATGGCGCTGCGTCTCGGTCAGGGAAATCTGCATTTGTTTGTCGACGTTGTTCGCGGTCAGTTGGTATTGTTCTTGCAGCCAGTACACCACAAAGCCAATGAGAAGCAAATAGCTCCCTATCATGGTCATTAAGATGGCTGAGGGTTTTATTCCCTTTCGCATAGTATCCATATATATCGATCAAAGGTAATGCGTCAGTTGATTTGATTTTCAGACCATTAACCTTAATTAACCTTAATTACCCGGCCTTTAACCAGGGCCAGGCCGGGGTCCATCTACTTTCGTTTCGTGAATAGAACGGTTCATCCTTTCATTCCAAGTACAAGCTAATCATTAACTTCATAAAACATAAGTCATGAAACTTTTAATTGCCGTTTCCCTTGTTGCCAGCTCACTCGGAGCGTGGGCTCAAGTTACCAATGCCAAGGTTACTTTTAACGAACAAGTCAAATTCAAAATTGACCTCGAAGGCGAAGCCGCTCAATTTGCCAACCTGCTCCCCAAAGAACAGAAGAGTCAGTACGAGCTTCATTTCACACAAGACAAATCGTTTTACCGCACCTTGTCGAAATCGGTGGAAGAGCAAAGTTCAGTAGATCCCGACGGCGGTCAGATGCAAATCAAGATCAACCGTCCGCAGGTATCTGCTTTTTTAGATTTGACCGCTAAAAAACGCATCGAACAAAAGGAATTTCTAACCCGTAAGTTTATTGTGGAGTCTGAATTGGCTTCGGCCGATTGGAAAATCACCACCAATCAGAAAATGATCTTGGGTTACCCCTGTCAAGAAGCCATTAAACAAGACAGTGCTAAATCAGTGCACGTATGGTTTACACCCGCCATTCCGGTATCTACGGGTCCTGCTGGATTTGAGGGACTACCGGGCTTGGTGCTGGCTGTAGAGGCCATGGATGGCGATTATAAGATAGAAGCTGCCACCATTGAAACCGGTAAAGCCGATCAAAGCCTGATGATCAAACCCACCGAAGGCAAAAAAATGTCCAAAGAGGCCTATGAGAAAATGGTAAAGGAAAAACAAGCCGAAATGGGCGTTACAGGCGGAAACGGCAAGCCCAATGTGATGATCCGAGTTGAAAACCGATGATGATGAAAAAATTTCGTATCTTTCTAAGTTTGGCCATACTCTCCTTGGGTTTTGTTGAAGCCAAAGCACAGTATGCCGTAAAAGGAATGTTGCTCGATACCAAAGGGGCAGCCCTGCCTTTTGCCACCGTTGCACTCCTAAACCCAACCGATTCTACCATGGCATTTTTTGCCATCAGCAACGATCAAGGCCTCTTCGAAATGAAGAACACCAAGGCCGGCGATTATTTGCTTCAAACGGCCTACCTGGGATTCAAACCGGTCTACAAAAGACTCACCATTGCCAAGGACACCCAGCTAGACGCCATTGTAATGCAACCCGACGACCGCGACCTAAAAACGGTAGAGATCGAAGGCGAACGCGTTCCTATCATGATCAAAGGCGATACCATTGAGTACAACGCGGGTGCATTTAAAACCAAACCCGACGCCAATGTGGAGGAGTTGCTCAAAAAAATGCCCGGTATTGAAGTAGACCGCGCAGGAAACGTAAAAGCCCAAGGCGAAGATGTAAAACGAATTTTGGTCGATGGCAAAGAATTCTTCAGCAACGATCAGAAAATTGCCACCAAAAATATCCCTGCCGATGCCATCAAAAAAGTTCAGGTATTCGACAAAACCTCTGATCAAGCCGATTTTACCGGTATCGACGATGGAAATCGAGATAAAACCATCAACTTGATGCTCAAGGACGATAAGAAAAATGGTCTTTTCGGCGATGTATCGGGAGGCGTAGGAACCGACAACCGGTATCAAGCGGCAGCCAAGGTCTATAACTTTACCCCTACCCGCCAGATGGCGGCACTGGGCATGGTTAACAACATCAACCAATTTGGATTTTCGCTCAACGACTACATCAATTTCAAGGGCGGTATCGGCTCTCTGCTCAATGGCGGCGGTCTCCAACTCAATAGCACCAGCTCGTTGCCGGTGAATTTTGGCCAGCCCATCAACGGATTGATCCGCAGTGCGGCGGGAGGGGTTAACTTTAACTACGAACCCGTTAAAAACAGGCGTTTCAACATTTCCTACCTGGGAAGTTCAACGAAAACTACCCTCAACGAAGATCAATATACCGAGAACTTCACCGAAAACCAGCGTTTTATCCGCAATCGGACCAGTGCCGATCAAACCACCGAAAACGGTCACGGCTTTACCACCAGCTACCGCGGCGACCTCGATTCTAATCAACAGGTTACCGCCAACGCATCGGTGAATTTTGGCAATGGCCGAGCGTTTAGCAAGGCACAGACCATGTCGCTGCTGGAAAACATCGCTTTGAACCAATTGGACAACTCCACCCAATCGTCGAGCAATAACCTCAACGGCACAGGCTCCCTGAGCTATACCCTGAAGGCGGGCAAGAGCATTCCGGTGATAAGACTGACTGCTAACGCCGGATTTTCAAACGATTTAGATAAGAACAACTGGCTCAACACCACCAACTTCTTTAATCCAAACACTTCGTTTACCGATAACCAATACCAAAACAACACCTCTGACCGTCTGAATTACGGCCTTCAAAGCAGTACGACGGCCAAAATGGGCCGCGGTTACTTCGCCGATCTGATTCTGGGTGTCAATGCCAACGACGATCGCTACCAACGAACCCAAGGTCTGTTGCCCGGCGAAGGCAATACCGTTGATTCGCTCGAGGTTGATTTTACGCGCCAAGTAACGGCTTTTAGCCCCGGAATCGCCATCAAGCGCAACAGCGACAAAACCCAATTCACGGCAACCCTCAGCGCCGAATCGGGGAGCATCAAGGGCCGGTTATTCGACCAAACTACCACCGAATCGAAGTATTTGTATTTCTTACCTCGACTTCGCTTTAACCGGGAATACGCCAGCGGAAAACGCTATGGTTTTCAATTCGACAGCAGGGTTAACACCCCACAAACCACCCAGTTGCAACCCGTAGTAAACACCATCAACCCCCTTTCGCTTTTCCAAGGGAATCCCAATCTGAGGCCGGAGGTAAACTACAATTCCAACATCAATTGGGTATGGTTTGACCAGTTTTCTTTCACATCGATTTTTGCCAGCATTCGAGCCGATTACACCCGAAATAAAATCAACTTGGCGCGCACCATCAACCCCAACCTGAGTCAGTCGGTGCAATACGTCAACGTCGATTATCAAGCAGGTGGTTCGGTGAACCTGGAGTTCTCTACTCCCATCCGAAAACTGGGTGTCAATGTGGAGCTGAGCTTGGAGGAAAGCCTAAATCGAACCCTGGCTCCTGTGAATGGAATCATCAACGTAAACGACAACTTGACACACGGCGCAGAGATAAGCTTCAAAAAAAGAAAGGCCGACAAACTCTCGCTTTCTTTTGGGGGATCGCTTCGATACACCGATGCCAAGTACTCCCTGCAAGCCCAACTCAATAACTCTTTCTACACCTTGAGTTATTTCACCGAGGCCAACTACAGTCCGACGGATAAGTGGAATTTCAACTTCATTGCCGACGTGTCTTCCTATCAATCGGATCAATTCAGCCAAAACATTCAGATTCCGCTGCTACAAGCTGAGGTGAGCTACTTCTTTTTGAAAGCCAATCGCGCCTCGGTATCGATCAAAGGATTTGACCTACTCAACATGAACACGGGACTGCAGCGCGTGAGTGAACTCAATTACCTGCAGCAAACCCAAAGCAATGTCATTGGCCGCTATGCCATGTTGACCTTCAAATACAAACTGAGCAAGGTGGGTGCCGCTAGCGGAGGAAACATGGATATAAAGATCAAGAACCGATAAACCGCCATAAGACCCAGCGTTAAGATGCTGGCCTGAAGGGAGGGATGGTGAGATTCACTATCCCTCTTTTCTTTTCACGGGTTGGAGGAGCACTTGCTGTATTTTTTGTCGTTGTCCCACCAACCAGATCAAATCACCTAAGGCGAGAATGGTCCCCGATTCTGGATTCAAAATGCGCTGACCTTCGCGTTCTAATCCAACCACCAATCCGCAGGTCAATTCGCGTATTTGAGAATGGCGAATACTCTGGTTTATAAAGGGAAAACCCGCATCCACCAGAATTTTTTCCAAAACCACTTCTCCCTCTTGTGCGGCTTGCACGGGTGGTGCTGCCGTTTGCTCTAACCATTGAGTAAACGACTCTAATTGCAAGTCGGTGCCAATAACGGCCAGCTTATCGCCTGGAAATAGGCGCACATCTTTTTGAGGCGCGTATAAAAGTTGTTCACCTCGTTCAATGAGGGCTATATTGATGCCCAAGTGTTCTCGGAGCGCCAGTTCCTCTAGCGTTTTCCCCACAAGCTCGTGATGGGGCTTCACCTCAACCGATGCCAAGTGGGCATCCCACGGCAGTAAGGTTTTGCCGCTGCGATGCGCCATTTTTTTCTCCTTCTCGTGGTAATTGGTCAGAAACCGCTCTTCCAATCGGTGATAGAAACGGTTTAGCCGGCGCGAAAACACCAGCAATCCTATCCCTACCGCAGCCACCGCAACACTGAAAGCCACCGGGGCAGAGAACTGCTGATCGAGCATAAAACCCACCAGTAGAATGGCAAGTACCAATCGCATTACCGCCATGAGCAGCAGCGGACCTTTGTTGTAATTTTCATTGAGCCACAAAATGCGGTACGAGGTACTGTCGATTTTGCGAATGGCCAGGGCCCACAAAAAAGGCGCCATCACAATGAGCTGCAAGAGCGATGCGAGAACATCGCGCTGCCAAGCCGCCATATCTAGTTGGTTTAACAAAGGGCGCAGATAGGTTTGTCCCATAACAACAACACCCAGAATAAGCAATACATGAATAACAACCAACTTGACATAAGCCCGAAACGCCTCACGCCAATGACTAACGTTTTTAATGCTCTCCGCGCCGGCGCTGTATCGATCAACTACCCCCAATACCTTGGCTGGTAAGATGCGCTGCAGCCATTGGTAAAACGGAAGCGACTGCTTCATGGCAATGGGCGTGGTAAAGGCCGTCAGTACCGACACCCCAACAGCAACGGGATATAAAGTTGGCGAAGTAACTTGCAGCGAGTTGCCCAAAGCCGCAATGATGAATGAAAATTCGCCGATTTGCGTCATGGAAAATCCCGTCTGCACGCTCTGTTTCAAGGCCTGACCTCCGGCGAGCGATCCCAAGGTTACAAAAAACGCTTTGCCGGCGATGACCACGGCCGACAAACCCACAATCCAGCCCGCGTTTTGTGCTATTTCGTTTGGACTTAACAACATGCCCACCGAAACAAAAAATATCGCACCAAATAGGTCTTTTAACGGTTTTAAGATGTGTTCTATGCGCTCAGACAAATCGGTCTCGGCCAGCAGCGACCCCATTACAAAGGCCCCTAAGGCTGGCGAAAACCCCGATTTATACGCCAAAACAACCATCGTCAAACAGAGGGCTAGACTGAGTACCAGCAGGCCTTCATCGTTGATGAATCGTTTCGACCACCTGAAAAAACTGGGCAAAAGAAAAATGCCGCCAAAAAACCAAATGGATAAAAAAACCACCAGCTTAAAGCTATTAGCCAACAAGAGCTGACCGTCGAATCGACTCCCCAAGGCAAGGGTCGAAAGCACCACAATGAGGAGCACCGCCGCCAAATCCTCTACCACCAGCACGCCGGTTACCAGCTGAGCAAATTTTCTTTTCTTCAGATCGAGTTCCTCGAAGGCTTTTAAAATGATGGTAGTCGACGAAATGCAAATAATACCGCCGAGAAAAATGCTGTTTACCGAATTAAATCCCAGCAATCGACCCAGGATAAACCCCGTGACCATCATGCCTCCAATCTCAAAGACTCCCGTAATCAGCGCCGATCCGCCCAATTTAAGCAGTCGCTTAAAGCTAAACTCCAAACCCAGCGTAAACAACAACACAATGACGCCAATTTCACCCCATGTTTGAATCGACGCTGATTCGGCAATGCTTGGAAGCAGCGAGAATTCGGGGCCCACTAAAAATCCCGCAAGGATATACCCAAGCACCACCGGTTGCTTGATTTTGGTGAACAACAAATACGTGGCGCCGGCAACCGCCAAGATCAAAGCCAAGTCGACAATGAGTTGTGATAAATGCATAACGTAGTAAATATAGAGCTCTTAGGTCTTAATTTAGCTCAAAAGTTGGCTATGTTTTTTTTCTTGTCGAAAGCGCTGGGTTTTCTGATTCAACCGCTGGTGTGGATTGTTGTTCTGCTCATCCTAGCGCAGCTCAAGAGATTCGCGGGTAAAAGAAAACGATTGCTGGCTTTGGCTTTGTTCCTCGGGTGGTTTTTTACCAACCCCTTTTTGGCCGACGAAGCCGCTCGCCAATGGGAGTTGCCCGCTCTGGCCGACGAACAGCTTCCAGCCGCAGATGTGGCCGTGGTATTGGGCGGATTGAGCGGCTGGGATGCCCAGCTCAAACGCATTCAATTTCATGCCAGCGCCGATCGCCTCTGGCAAGCCATCCGACTGCAGAAACAAGGCAAGGTAAAACACCTCATCCTCACTGGGGGCTCGGGAAAAGTGCTTCATCCCGAAGAGAAGGAAATGTATTTTGTGCGTGAATACCTGCGCACCGTTCAACTGGATAGCCTGGTGTGGTTCGAATGGCAATCGAAAAACACGTGGGAAAATGCCGTCAACAGTCGGATCATCGTCGATAAACTCAGTAGCTCCCGTCGAGTATTGCTCATTACGTCGGGCTTTCACATGCGCCGTGCGTTGGCCTGCTTCCGAGCGGCGGGTTACGATCCCATTGCCTATCCAACCGATCGCTGGGCCGGTCAACGAAAATTTGAGTTAGATCACTTGCTGCTGCCTTCGGCAGGAGCCATGGCGCAATGGAATATGTTGCTGCGCGAATGGGTTGGTTATGCAGCCTACCGCGTTAAAGGATTTGCTCAGTAAAACCAGCACGCGGCCACAAAAGAAAAACCCTTCGCCATGCATCAAGGCATCGCAAAGGGTTGATGAACTCAAGGCTTTCATGAGATGGTTTCTAATAAGAGTTAGAAATCAATCCTCAAGCGGCTTTCACGAGATTAGGGTTCGAAAATGGTAGCGGTGTTGCAGTTTTCCAATATGCGCGACGGACCGCACTGCTCTATCCGGCAGGATACATAGTCTAGACACGAGTATAATGTGTCGCGCGGATCACCGCCTTTGATTTTGTCGGGATGGGTAATAAACGACTTGATCTTCAGATCGCTGAGTTTGATGTTTTTTTTCATTGCGCTAAACGTTAAGGAAGGATGGTTCGATTAATTCTCAGCTCACCTAGGTAACAATGCTCATCGTACTGGGTTAATACACATCCCACCACATTGCAGGTGATCACTTGATAACAGCTGTAAAGGGTTTCATCGTTCACCTCGGGGGGCGCACCTCCTTTGAGAGCTTGAAGTCGATTTTGATCGGTAATGAAGCTGGTTACTTTCAGCTGATCGAGTTTGATTTTTTTGTTCATGACGGTTTGATTTTGTTTGGCAAACGGTCATAACTCAGGCAATGAATTGAAGGTGTAAAGGCAAAAAAGGCCGCCTTGCATCACAAAGCGGCCCTCTGAATTAAGCTTGTAAGGTGGTGGTATTGGCGCCACCGGTGTAGCAGCGATCGCCGTACTTGGTGTTCACACAACCTACCACGTCGCAGGTCACATAAGCCAAGCAGCTGTAAAAAGTGTCGGGAAGCTCTTGCGCTCCGCCTTTAATCTGATTTGCATTGAGCTCAGAGGTTACAAAGCTCTTCACTTTAAGGTCGTCAAGTTTTAGTTTCTTTTTCATAAATAGGATTTTGTTAGGGCACCGAAGCTAGAAAAAAAAATATCCTCAGTCAAGAGGGGTCTGCCTTCAATCTGTTAAAATCTGCACCCCGTCGGCTTCAATTTTTAGCTCTTTCTTGGGTTGCTGAATCTTCTTCAGATCCGACTTCGACGCCCCAGCGTCTTGTGCATAGTGCCGCAGTTCGCTTACGGAAGTCTCACTTACGTAAGACTTACCGTGTAAAACCACGGTTTTTCCCGCGAGATCCTTGGGCATAAAAAGCGCGTAATCTTTGAACATTACAT
>DASUEB010000138.1:0-15266 GCA_036275295.1 Luteibaculaceae bacterium
TGTTTTTACAAGTTAAATTCTATTCCTTGTGCCAGGGGTAAAGATGTAGAGTAGTTGATGGTGTTTGTTTGTCGACGCATATATATTTTCCATGCATCAGATCCCGACTCTCTGCCACCACCCGTTTCTTTCTCACCTCCAAAAGCACCACCAATCTCGGCTCCTGATGTTCCAATATTTACATTGGCTATACCGCAATCTGATCCTTGTTGAGACAAGAACAGCTCCATCTCTCGCATGTTATTAGTCATAATGGCAGATGATAGTCCTTGTGGAACACCATTTTGCATGGATATAGCTTCTTCAATTTGCTTGTATTTCATAAGGTACAAAATCGGTACAAATGTTTCGTGTTGTACTGTGTCATAGTGATTTTGAGCTTCTATAATACAAGGTTTAACATAGCAGCCGCTTTCATAACCGGGACCTGACAATACTTTGGGTTCTACTATAATCTTACCTCCTTCGGCAAGCACTTTTTCAATTGCGGTTAGATAATGTTCTACTGCTGTGGTATCAATCAGGGGACCAACATGATTTTGGCTATCAAGAGGGTTGCCAATTTTTAGTTGCTGATAGGCTTGGCTGATAGCGGATATTACTTTATCGTAAATATCTTCATGCACAATGAGTCTTCTTGTGGTTGTACAACGTTGGCCGGCGGTACCCACAGCACCAAAGGTGGCACCAATTACGGTCATCTTGAGGTCAGCAGATGGAGTTACGATTATGGCATTGTTACCTCCTAGTTCGAGTAGGGAGCGTCCAAATCGTTGGGCTACTTGCGAGCCAACAGCTCGGCCCATACGTGTTGAACCGGTTGCCGATATGAGTGGTATTCGAGTATCTTTGGTAAGCCATTCTCCTACTTCAATAGAGCCGGTGATAATCGAGCTAATCCCTTCAGGCAGGTTATTTGCAACAGCTACTTTATTCCAAATATGTTGACAAGCGATGGCACAGAGGGGTGTTTTTTCAGATGCTTTCCAAACACAAACGTCTCCGCAAACCCAAGCTAAAGCAGTATTCCACGACCATACGGCAACTGGGAAGTTAAAAGCGGAAATTATGCCTACTATACCTAATGGATGATACTGTTCATACATTCGGTGCAGGGGTCGTTCAGAATGCATGGTCAATCCGTAAAGTTGTCTCGACAAACCAACTGCAAAGTCGCATATGTCAATCATTTCCTGTACTTCGCCTAATCCTTCTTGTAAGGATTTACCCATTTCGTATGAAACTAAGACACCCAAATTATTTTTGGCTTTTCTCAACTCATCACCAAATTGACGCACAATCTCGCCTCTTTTGGGCGCTGGCAAATTGCGCCAAAAGGAAAAAGCTGTCTGTGCAGTCTGTATCACGTGTTCATATTGGTCAGACGTTGTTTCACTTACCTGTCCAATTTCATTACCATCTACTGGGCTATATGAAGTAATCCATTTCGTGGAACCCATAAATTGAGTACCAGTGGATGTTCCTGAATTTTGTTTTTCTAATCCAAGCGTTTTGAGGGTTTGGGCGATATTAATCATATTATGATTTTTGGAATACGTAAATTTGTGATGAATAAGTGGGTTTTTTATAAGCGCGGATGTTAGATCGCAATCCGGTTATGAAACCGGTAATTAAACCTAGAAGGGTAATTTTTCCCTGGCTCTTATATTTTTCTGAAAGTAGGCTAACGTAGTATGAATCAAATCGCATAGGATGGGTGTGGATTCGTGTAAACCCGTGCTGTACCATCAGCGCTTCAAGCGATCTGGGTGTGAAATGATATAAATGTCGTGGAACGTCGTAGGCCGCCCAAAATTCCTGATAATGTAATGCATCAAAAGAGTTTGGATTGGGTACCGCAATGACTAAGATACCGTTGTCATCCAGCTTGTTTTTTAATGTTTTAATAAGTGAGTGGATAGGGTAGATGTGCTCCAAAACGTGCCATAGTGTAATTACATTTGCCTGTCCCGTTGGATATTCATCTAGTTTTTCAGGACTGGCGACTGTTATCTTCAGGTTTCGATTGGCTTTGGTGCGGGCTAAATCATTGATTTCATATCCTTGAGCATGCCATCCTTTTGTAGCGCAAAATGACAGGAAGTCCCCCGTTCCGCAGCCGTAATCTATTACATTGATCCCGTTGGTATAAGCCGAAACCAAGTTAAATTTCTTTCGAATGTTAAATTTCTTAACTTGGTGATATAGGTAATTAATAATACCTGACTTGTTTTCTGAGTGGCTTACATATTGATCGGACTCGTAATATGGCCCAATTTGGCTCTCGTCAGGAGGGTTTTGTGTGAAGAGCGCGGTGCAATTTGGACAGCGGTTGATGTGAAAGCGTTCACTACTAACGGTGAAATCTGTTGCTGTTAGATATGGCTCTGTGTTGGGATGTTTACAAAGCGGACAGTGGTCAAAAGTCATAATTTGCGTTTCACGTGAAACATTATCTACCCATATGAACGAGAAGAATGGATAGGTCTGATGGTGTTATGCCACTAACCCTGGATGCTTGGCCTAGGGTAGAGGGTCTGATTTTAGATAATTTTTCTTTCGCTTCCGCTGATAGTGAACGCACAGCCGTAAAGTCAAAATCTTTTTTAAACGCGATGTGTTCAAGTCGATTCAACTTATCGGCCAGCTCTTGTTCTTTTTGAATATATCCGCTGTATTTGATGTTGATTTCCGCTTGGGCCAGTACGTTGGTTGGATTGTCGAATGATTCCACCGCTTCTTGAAGGGCTTTGTGGCGATCATGGAACTGTTCCAACGAGAAGTGAGGTCTTGGAACCAATGAGTCGAGTTTTACCTGTTGGGAAAGAGGTGATGATCCAATTTCTTCTAGATACGGATTAACCTCATCGGGTTTTACACTGTGCTGACTCAACCATTTTTCCAAAGACCGTGTATTATCTCGACGCGCACAGAATGCATCATATCGCTCCTGAGTTGCAAGGCCAAGCTGGTAGCTTTTTTCGGTGAGTCTAAAATCAGCATTGTCTTGCCTCAATAATATTCGATGTTCTGCACGCGAAGTAAACATGCGGTAAGGCTCATTGGTGCCTTTGGTAATCAAATCGTCGATTAACACACCGATATAGGCCTCTGAACGAGATAAGATAAACGGCTCTTCCTCGCGAAGGCGCAAGTGAGCATTGATGCCCGCCATGAGTCCTTGGCAAGCAGCCTCTTCGTAACCTGTAGTTCCATTAATTTGACCCGCTAGGTACAGGTTTTTAATGGTTTTGGTCTCCAAGGTATGGTGCAATTGAGTGGGCGGAAAAAAATCGTATTCAATGGCATAACCAGGCCTAAATATCTTCGCTTTTTCAAAACCAGGAATACGCTGTAAGGCTTTAAGTTGCACGTCTTCGGGCAAACTTGTACTAAAACCATTTACATAGATCTCAACCGTGTTCCATCCCTCTGGCTCAACAAAAATCTGATGGCGCTCTCTCTCCGAAAAACGGGTTATTTTATCTTCAATACTCGGGCAGTATCGCGGACCTAAACCCTGAATACGACCTGTATACATTGGACTTTTTTCAAACCCTTCACGAAGCAAGTCGTGAACCGAATCATTGGTATAGGTAATCCAACAGCTCAGTTGTTTAGAGGGCGGGGTAGTGCGAAGGTAAGAGAAAGTAGATGGCTGTTCATCGCCGGGCTGCTCCTCCATTTTCGAATAGTCTAGTGACCTTCCGTCAACTCGAGGCGGAGTCCCGGTTTTCATTCGCCCACTCTCCATACCTAAGGAAATCAATTGCTCGGTGATGCCAAATGAGGCTTTCTCACCCGACCGACCACCGCCAATTTGCTTTTCACCAATGTGAATAAGACCATTTAAAAAGGTGCCGTTGGTCAATACAACCGCCTTACATCGAATCTTCTGACCCATCTGCGTCTGAACGCCAACTACGCGTTCGCCCTCTACCATCAGCGAGGTAACAGCATCTTGCCAAAAATCAAGATTAGGGGTTTGTTCCAATCTATACCTCCAAGCTTGTGCAAATAACATCCGGTCGTTCTGAGTTCGCGGCGACCACATCGCAGGTCCTTTGCTGCGGTTCAACATGCGGAACTGAATGGCACTCTCATCTGAAACCAAGCCGCTGTATCCACCTAAGGCGTCTATCTCCCTGACAATCTGTCCCTTAGCAATCCCACCCATAGCCGGATTGCAACTCATCTGTCCGATGGTTTGCATGTTCATGGTAATCAGCAACGTACGAGAACCCAGGTTAGCCGCTGCCGCTGCCGCCTCATTTCCCGCATGTCCCGCACCAACTACTATTACATCATACTCCGGTAACATCTACACAAGCTTTATAACCCACAAAGGTAGATTATTTTAGCAACATGGCTGGTCTTGATTCAAGGCTTTGATTTTCAGCAGATTTCATCTTTTTTTGATCCGAGGGACTTTTGTCCTTCAATCCACACAAATGCAACAAACCATGCGCAATGACTCGGTGTAGTTCGTTTACTTCGTTCACACCATACTGGGTAGCGTTCTCCTGAATGCGCGGCAAACTGATATAAACATCACCACTTACTATATCGCCTTCCGAATAGTCGAATGTGATGATATCCGTGTAAGTGTCGTGATCCAAGTACTGCTGATTCATGGCTAGCAGGTACTCATCCGAGCACAATATGTAATTGATTTCCCCAATTTTCCGACCGTAATTGGCGGCAATCTCTTTCAACCAACTGCTGAGCAATCGCCGTTGGGTAAAGGCGTTTTTTACCTCCTCTGCGTGAAATCGAATCATGGTTTAGTCCCGTTTAAATACATCTCCGATTTGCGGCGATAGTAGGGTTTTAATCCAACGGGAACCGTTTTAATCATCTCGCTGGAGTTCATTCGGGTCTTGTTGTACTCAAAGTAGCTTGCCGGGTTACTGGTTGGGTAATTTCGAGGCTGTTTCGACTCTCTTTTAGGATCTTGCTCTCTTTCGCGTTCCGCTTTTTCATGTTCCAACAATCGGGTCATGATGTCCTGCTGTCGACGAATGGTTTCGGTTTTTATTTGTTTGTTTACAATGTCCTTTTCGGTTTCTTCCATCTGTTTTGCCAGATCCTTGAGTTTGTTGCCCGCTCCTTTTCCTTCCTTGTTTAACTCTTGTGCCATTTTCTCTACTTGCCGTCTAATGGCGGCTTGCTGCGCGGCCATTTTGGCTAATTCCTGACTCATTCCAGATTCGCCCGTGCTTCCTTTTTTACCCGGATCTTTTCCTTTTGCCTCGTCCATTTTCTTTTTCATCTGGTCGAGCTGCTTACTCAGCTGCTCTTGCATTTTACTCATGTTGCCCGGGCTGGGTTTTTGCCCTTTTCCGGGTTTATTGCAGTTGGCGCTACCTTGCTTTTGATTCTTCATTTGCTCCTGCATTTGCTTCAGTGCCGCGTCAAGAATCAATGCCAAGTTGTTGAGCGATGTCATGGCATACTGTTGCCTTACAAGCGCTTGCGAGGAAATCCGCTCCGCCATTTGCTCAATGGCGTCGTCCATGTTGCGATTTATGGCGCTGATCTCGCGGTTTACAATACTTTGCAGTTGCGGAACGCGTTTGCTCAGCGCAAATAGGCTATCTTTTATGATTTTAGCGTCGTCTTTGATGTTTTTTTGGCTTTGGGTTAGCGCCACATATCGAGGGTCGTTTTGACCAGTTTTACCCAGCTGATTGAGGACGTCTTCTTGATTAAGACTGAGTTTAATCAGGTTTTCCAAAATTTGTCGCAACGCGTTCATATCTTCGCCCTGCTGTTCCTCTTGCGACTCGCTCATCTGTTTCTCCATTTCCTGAGCCATCTCCTCCATTTTTTCACCAGCTTTTTGCTGACTTTCGTTTGCCTTTTGCTGTTGGTTTTTGTCGAGCTGTTCGCTGGCTTTTTCCTGATTGGCTTTTACCTCCTCTTGTTGAGCTTGAGTTTCTTTCGGACTTATATCACTTTGGATCTCCTCAGCCTTTTTCTCTAGCTCTTTGAGTTGTTCTTGAAGTTGTTTGAATTCTTCATTCAGCTGATTTTGTTTTTCTTTTTCTTGTTGACCAGTGTTTGGATTGGAGGGGTCAGCAAGTTTTTTTTGCTCCTCTGCCAGGTTTTTGAGCTTTTCAATGCTTTTGGTCATCTGTTGCTCCACTTCAAGCTGCTTGAACAAATCGAGCATGCGATCCATTTCTTGCTCAACATCCTTGGTGCTCATTTGCAAGTCTTTCATTTTTTCGAGCAGCTTCTCCTGATCGCCTTTTTCTAAAAGATCTTGCATTTGTTTAAACAAGTCCTTCATTTCCTCGGTCATCACTTCTTCGAACAGTTTCTCCAGTTGCTGTTGTTTTTCAAGGATTTCTTGACTTTGCTCTAGGTTAAATTGCTGCTCCTGCAAATTTTTGAGCTCATTTTCTTGCTTGAGTTCCTCAATTTTTTTCTCCAAGTTTTTCTCTCGGTTTAGCAGTTCCTGCAGTTTTTTCTTGTCCTTCCAGTCTAGGTTTTTGTCGTTTAACATCTCTCGCTGAAGCTTATTTAACTCTTGCTGAAGGTTTTTGGCTTCTTTAATCGATTGATTGAGTTCTTTTTTGATGTTGTCACTTTTCTGAGCCACCAAATCCTGTGCCTCAGATTGATTCACAACGTCGAGTTTCTGCACAGCTGATTTCGCCGCTTTGGGTCCGTTGACACCATCGTTGTCTCGGATTTGGAAGTAATACTCCAAGTCGGTTTCGCCCGAAATATCCAATTCTTGCAGGTTGATCGATTGATATACTCTACCAGCCGCAGAGGCGTCAGATATGGGTAGTTTTTTCGACTTCCAAACCTCTTTATCTCGGTAATAAAAGATTAAATCAGTGAAACCGTAATCGTCGGTGAAAGAAACGTTGAAGTGCCACACTTGCAGTGAGGCGGTATCCTGACGAGTCTCTACACCGATGGTAGGAAACTGATCCTTAACAACTTGAATTTGATAGTTTAGGGTGTCACCGGCGATATTTTCGGTTGATTTGGCGACGATTTGATAGCCAAGGCTATTGAGCAGTCGCTTGGTGGTTTTGAAGGTGTTTTCTTCGAGGGTCATTTCGCTGGGGCCTGCGCCATCAATGAAATAACAGCGTTTGGTCTGTCGACCCTCAATGAGCCACGTTGCCACAGCGCCTTCTGGAACATTGAGGTCGCCCGTGTTTTCTATCGTTTCAGGAGCTTTATTGAGGTATTTGGGATAGGAAACCCTAATTTGCATACGCTTTACTACCGGCTTCTGCAAAACCCTAATTTCGAAAGGTTTGGAGTAAAACCCCTCAGCAAAAACTACCAACGACAAATCCTGTTGAAGGTTGTCGAAGGTATAGCGAAACTGCGAGCCCGATTCATTTTGCATCCGAAACCGCGATCCGTCAAGCTCTAGGTACACCGCCGATGGGACTACACTGCCGGTAACTCGCACCACAATCTCGGCCGACTGACCTTGAACGACTTGTCTAGGATACTGCGAAACCGATAAAGCAAAAGGTGCTTCGGGAATAAATTCGCGGTCAAATTGCACAATGCGCTTGGCACTCTCCGTAATCATGGCCGGGTAAGCCAATACCAGTAGCAGAACAGCGGCCAGCGGGGGCAGTGCAATTTTGAGGTAGCGTTTATTCGTTCGAAAATCAATGGCTTGTACAAAAGGAACTGGCCGCAGTTCCAGTGTTTTTTGTTCGATGGCGGCTAGCAACAAATCGCTGTGGCTCGATGAAGCGGCATTGGCATCCAACAACTGCAGGGTATTCAATAATTTGTCGCCCACCTCAGGGAAATGATTCCCGATAATCACAGATGCCTGGCGGTAAGAAATGACAGGGCCCAGGCGATTGATCTTCATCAGCGGAATAATAATCCACTTGATCAAGGTGAAGATCACGGCGATTGCAGAGGTCAAGAATATGACCATTCGCGTGCTGCCGTTGAATCGCCCAAAATACTCGGCTACCGAAACCGCCAACAACAACCCAAAAACAACAGCACAAGTATACAACCCACCTTTTATAAGCTGGTTTTTGTAGTACTTCCGGATAAAAGCATCCAACTTTTGGATCAAATCCATATCTCGAAACAGTTTAACACGCCAAGTTATGCGATAAAACGCAAGTCAACTCTTATTTAGCGCAGATTAACATTTGTTAAACCGGCAAAACACCCCAAGCGGCAGCTTAACCCCAGATTCAGCAGGCAAGTATAGTTCACCAATTGAGAACCCCGCTTTTTTGTAGACATCTGGAATAAGGTTCTCTAAAATGATGGCACTAAACCCAAGCGAATAGGTGTTTAAGATTAAGAAATGCTCTTGTGGATCCAATAACTGAAGCACGTTTCGCACCAAGTCATTGATTTGATCTTCTAGCTTCCATTTTTCGCCCTTCGGGCCGTGCCCATAAGCCGGAGGGTCTAAAATGATGCCCTGGTATTTACTTCCCCGGCGAACTTCTCTCTGCACGAATTTTACCGCATCTTCAACCACCCAGCGAATATCTTTGATGCCCGACAATTCCATGTTCTGATTGCTCCAAGTCACCACTTGTTTGATGCTGTCGACATGGTAAACCTGAGCGCCTGATTTTGCCGCCGCAAGACTCGCCCCACCCGTGTATGCGAACAGATTAAGAACCTTGGGCTGCTTACTATGCATTTTTGACACACAAGACGATATGTAATCCCAATTAACACACTGTTCCGGAAAAATCCCAACGTGTTTGAAAGAAGTCAAACCCAGTCTAAACTTAATACTTTGGCCTTCATCGCCATTCAAAGGATAGTTAATCACCCACTGATCGGGCATATTTTTCAACTTTTTCCATTCCCCACTGGTACTCGATTTAGGAACAAATTTGATGTGCGCGCGTTTGTTCCACTCCTCTTTCGACCACTTTGGGTCCCAAACCGCCTGGGGCTCAGGTCGAATGGTGACGTAGTTTCCAAATCGCTCTAGCTTTTCAAAATTTCCGCAGTCAAGAAGCGCATAATCTTTCCAATGGGTGGGTGAAAGTATCTCCATAGCGGACAAAGATAATCCCAAATCAAGCCGGAAGTAATTTTAATGCTCTGAACGTTATTTCTGTGCTTGGGTCCATCCTAGACCATCGATATACTGCTCCTGGCGTGTTCAACATGGTCCAATAGATGAGCTATCAGCCAGCGCCTTACACGCAGTGTGTTTTATTTTTTCCAAATCGCGACAATGAGCCGTGAACCGGCGCAATACGAATGCCTTGGTACTCTTTTTGATGCGCGACAAATACAAACGAATATTTTAACTAAGGTTTGGTGGAATATTCGCAAGGCTTTAGTATTTTCGGGTTGAAAATCTTCCGCTGAAAAGCGCACTAAACCTCGCCATTATGAAAAAGATACTATTACTCCTCGCTTTGTTTACCGCTACATGTGCTTTCGCCGGAAACCCAGATCCAGTTCAAAAGAAACAGGTTCAACAAGCGAAGTCGGGGTATTGGGCGGCTAAGGTCAATGGCCAGCAGTACTGGTATTATGTGGGTCAAGACGGCATCGTGTGGCGAACCACTAACGGAAGGACATGGGAGCAGGCAAGTGCTGAGCTGGGCAAAGATGAGCTGGGCAATCCTGTTAGGCTAACTCCCGACGCCGTTGAAGTGGGGCCAGATCGCAGTAAACTTTGGAATCCGAACGAAAAGAGAGAATGGAACCCTGCAACCGGTCTTGGATATACGGTTGATATGAACCCGATCATTTGGACTCAGCTGCAGTTTACAACGAACAAATAAGGCGAGGATGGCCGAAGGATTGATTTCAATGTCGGCGTGAAACCCATAGGGTAACACCGACGTAGCCGGCAGAAATCACCTCAAATGACGCGGCTTTACGGGGACAACGATTGGCTTTTCTTCCAACGGGTTGCCTATTTGCTTTCGGACTTCCGGGTTGTTGGTAGTTGCAGATTAAAATTTTACTGCTTGATTTAGGCACATCAGGTTATCTTTGCGCCTAACTAGAAATCATCGTATGTCTGACAGGAAGGTTAGGGTGCGCTTTGCGCCATCGCCAACGGGCCCCTTACACATGGGAGGGGTAAGAACCGCGCTTTACAATTATTTGTTCGCCAAGAAACACGGCGGAGACTTTATTCTCCGCATTGAAGATACCGATCAAACCCGCTACGTTCCCGGAGCAGAGCAGTATATTATTGATTCGTTGAAGTGGTGCGGAATTGAACCCAATGAGGGCGTTGGTTTTGGCGACGGGCCTCATGCACCATACCGCCAATCGGAGCGAAAGGAGAAGGGGCTCTACAAACAGTACGCCGAGCAGCTCATCGAGTCGGGTCACGCCTATTACGCTTTCGATACTTCAGAAGAGTTAGAAGAGATGCGCAAGCGCTTGGAGGCCGCAAAGGCCAAAAATACTTCGTACAACGCGATTTCAAGGCAAACCATGAAAAACTCGCTGACCTTGCCCGCTGATGAAGTGAGCAAACGGCTTCAGAGTGGCGATCCATATGTTATTCGAATCAAAATTCCACGAAACGAAGAGGTTCGGGTTAAAGATATCATTCGAGGCTGGGTAGTGGTAAATTCCAGTGAGCTCGACGACAAAGTGCTTTTCAAAAGCGACGGTATGCCTACCTACCACCTCGCCAACATCGTTGACGACCACCTCATGCAAATTACCCACGTAATTAGGGGAGAGGAGTGGTTGCCATCGGCCCCTCTTCACGTGTTGTTATACCGATACCTGGGCTGGGAAGAAACCATGCCTCAGTTTGCTCACCTTCCATTGTTGCTCAAACCCGACGGAAACGGGAAATTGAGCAAAAGAGATGGAGATCGCCTCGGTTTCCCAGTGTTTCCGCTAAACTGGGTGGATCCGGTTACGGGTGACAAATCAAGTGGCTACCGAGAGAAGGGTTATTTTGCCGACGCGTTTATCAACCTACTGGCTTTATTGGGTTGGCACAGCAGTGGCAATCAGGAGATTTTCTCAAAAGAAGAGTTGGCCCAGGAATTCTCTCTCGAGCGCGTGAGTAAGAGCGGCGCTAAATTCGATCCTGAGAAAACCAAATGGTTCAACCAGCAATATCTGCGTATGCGAAGCGACGATGAGCTTGCCCATCTGTTGGCTCCTTTAGCCCATGAGCGCGGGTTAACCAGCGACATTTCTTTTCTTAAAAAAGTCATCGAACTTACCAAAGAGAGAGCCGTTTTCACCGCAGATCTGCTTGATGCTCCTTACTTATTTGCCGCACCAGAAGAGTTTGATTCAACTGCGGTTGAGAAAAAATGGAAACCAGAAAGTGGTGCGCTAATGACCGAATGGCTCGCGTGCATTCAGTCTGTAGATCCCTTTGAAGCCGCGCCGTTAGAGGCGGCATTCAAAGATTTTTTGGCTGCAAAAAACCTGGGCATGGGAGCCGTTTTGCCTTTGTTCCGATTGGCGGTAACCGGTCAAGGAATGGGTCCCAGTATGTTTCACATCGCTGAGGTGCTCGGAAAATCAGAAGTGGTTAAGCGCATCCAGGCAGCGATTACTAAATTGCCATGAAACACATCATCAATGTCGATGGAATTCAGTGCTACGCGCACCACGGATGCCTCAATGAAGAAGCCTTGATTGGCGGCCGTTATGTGGTTAATGTATCGATAGTGACCGATTTCACCGCGGCAGCGGAAGAAGACGATCTGAGTAAAACAGTTGACTACTGCGATGTGGCGCGAATAGTCCAGGAGGAAATGGCCATTCGCAGCAAGTTGATTGAGCAAGTGGGTCATCGCATGGTTACGCGACTTCAGTCTGAACTGGAAGGAATACACGAACTTACGTTAGAAATAATCAAACTTTCACCACCCATACAAGGTGAGGTCAAACAAGTATCAGTGGTTTTCTCAACTTCTGGTACACAACTTCTTTAATCGCCCCAAATGAAAATGTTTACTTCTCAATGTCTCTCTGTAGCCGCCCTTGCGCTTGTGCTGGTAGGTTGCGATGTCAAAGTTCCGCTCGACTCGGCAGCGAATCAAGATTTTCAGTGGAAAACCGAATCGTTTGCCGATGTAAAAATCATTAGGTATCAGGTTCCAGGCTGGGACTCCTTGACGCCAAAACAGAAGGAGTTTGCCTATTACCTTACCCAAGCGGGTTTGAGTGGTAGGGATATCATGTGGGATCTAAACTACCGACACAACTTGGAGATTAGATACACCTTTGAGGACATCTATACCCTATATAAAGGCGATAGGAGCTCTAAAGACTTTCAGGCGTTCGAATTGTACCTTAAGCGCATGTGGTTTTCCAACGGAATCCATCACCATTATTCGGGCATAAAATTCGAGCCTGGTTTTACTGCGCAGGCCTTGGAGTCCTGGCTCGCCGAGCTTGGCCTTACGCTATCGGCAGAAGCGCGCGAGGCGATCTTCAACCCAAATGTCGATGCCAAAAAGGTAAGTTTAGACCCAAATAAAGACCTCATTTCCTCATCAGCCGTTAATTTCTACGCCAAGGGCCTAACGGATGCTGAAGTCACAGCGTATTACGCTTCAATTCGAGACACCAGCGCTAAACCCGTCGAAACCGGGCTCAACACCTATGTATACAAAGGGGCAGATGGCCGACTAGCCGAGGAATCCTACAAAGTAGGTGGTCGTTACGGCAAGGCTCTGGAGAAAGTGGTATACTGGTTAGAGAAGGCCGTTGCGGTAGCTGAGAACGAGCAACAAGCAAAAGCCATTCGCTCGTTGATCGCATTCTACAAAACAGGCGACTTGAAAATGTGGACCGATTACAACATCAACTGGGTTCAGGCGACTGAGGGGGACATCGACTTTATAAACGGTTTCATTGAGGTGTACAACGACCCCATGGGTTACAAAGGATCGTTTGAGAGTATTGTTCAAATTAAAGATTTCGAAGCCAGTAAGCGCATGAAGGTGCTTCAAGATCACGCCCAGTGGTTTGAAGACGAGTCGACCATTTTGCCCGAACATAAAAAGGATAGTGTAGTGGGCATTACGTACAACGTGGTTAATGTGGTAAGTGAGGCAGGCGACGCCAGTCCCGTTACACCAATAGGGGTTAACCTTCCCAACGCAAATTGGATCCGCGAAGATTATGGTTCAAAAAGCGTAAGCCTGGGAAATATTGTGCAAGCGTATGATATGGCCGCCGGCAAGGGCTTCTTGGAGGAGTTTTGCCTCACCGAAGAAGAGGTTGCCCGAGCCCAGGAACACGGCGCCCTCGCAGCTAAACTGCACACAGCGATGCATGAAGTAATTGGTCATGCAAGCGGCAGGATCAACGAAGGCGTTGGCACACCTAAGGAAACACTCAGAAATTATGCCTCCGCTATAGAAGAGGGTAGAGCAGACCTGGTAGCCCTTTATTTTACACTCGACACCAATCTGGTAACATGGGGATTGATGCCAAGCCTTGAGGTCGGTAAAGCAGCTTACGACAACTATATCCGAAACGGCATGCTTACTCAATTGCGCCGACTCAAGCTAGGTGAAACCATAGAAGAAGCCCACATGCGGAATCGGGCATTGGTAGCTCGCTGGGCCTTCGAAAAAGGTCAGGCAGAAAACGTTATTGAGCGCCTTTCTAAAAACGGAAAGACATTTTACAGGATCAATGACTATCAAAAACTCCGCGCGCTGTTTGGTCAGTTGCTGCGCGAGTTGCAACGCATCACTTCAGAAGGCGACTTTTATGCTGCGCAAGCGCTTATCGAAGGTTATGGTGTTCAGGTAGATCCTGCGTTGCATCAGGAAGTGCTGAAAAGGTCAGAGGCTCTCAACGACGCGCCTTACGGCGGTTTCATTAATCCAAAACTCAGCCCTGTGTACGGATCAAACGGACAAATAACCGATGTTAAAATGGTCTATCCGGCCGACTTTACCAAACAGATGTTGGAGTACAGCAAGGATTACGGCTTTTTGAAATTGCAAGGCAAATAGCATTTCAACTTGAATAGTGCAGGAATATTTACTATTTTTGCACTCTAATTGGTCGGATGGCCGAGTGGCTAGGCAGAGCTCTGCAAAAGCTCCTACAGCGGTTCGAATCCGCTTTCGACCTCGAAAAAACCTGTTCAGCGCGAACAGGTTTTTTTTTCGACCTTCCTGAAAAGATTCATTCAAGCTAAAGCCTATGTTCGGATTGTAGTAAATTAGTTTCCTGACTAACAATTTTGACCTTTGATGTCCAGCTATTAGGCGAAATCAAAAGGCTTGCTGATTATTCTGAATCACCTTTTCCTCTGCCATGTTTAAACCGATTATTTCACGAAAAAACGCCCACTCGATAACTGCATGGGTGCTCACAATGCTAACCATTATAAGCATTAGGACCACCGTGCTAGCACAGGAAATCACCCCTATTCACGGGCTGCCTGCTGAAAGTTTCCGGGGTATTCATGTCCTTTCTGATGATGAATGTTGGGTAAGTGGAACCCACAATACCATTGCCCACACCCAGGATGGGGGAGTCACATGGAGCGTTTTCAGTGTTGGCATGGAGCACGGAAGTCAAGACTTCCGCGATATACACGCTTGGAAGGGCGGTAAGGCAATCGCCATGGGCATTACTTCACCGGCTTGTATGTACCGAACTACTGACTACGGCGCTACATGGCAGCGGACGTTTGTCGACACGGCGCTGTTTTTAGATGCAATGGATTTTAAAGATCACCAACATGGTGTGGCCGTGGCCGATGCCATTGACGGCCGCTGGGTCATTCTGGAAACTGACGACGGAGGTGAAACGTGGCAGCGTTTGAGCCCGGCTCAGTCACCGCAGGCCAGATCTGGCGATGCAGGCTTTGCGGCGAGCGGCCAGATGCTGCAATGGATCGACAACCGTCATTACGCCTTCGTTTACGGCGGAATCAACGGATCAGGACAATGGAAACGCGACATCCGCCGAGGTAGTTGGTCGCTCATAAATCTGCCCTTGATGCGTTCAACATCAGGAGGGGCATTTACCTTTCTGACACTCGATCAGCGTCGCACATGGATATTCGGTGGCGATTTTGGACAGCCGTATAAATCGGATAGTACGTTAGCTATGTTGCGAGATGGAAATGTAATGCTAATAGCTCAGACCGGCGGATACCGATGTGGGGTTGATCGCAATTACAGAGGTCTGTGGATTTCAACCGGTGATATGGGTACAAGTTATTCCCTCGATGGCTTGGTGTGGAAGACCTTGGGCTCTGAGGGATACTTCACAGTGGGTTTGGGGCGCCAAAAAGGATATTTAGTTGG
>DASUEB010000139.1:0-2477 GCA_036275295.1 Luteibaculaceae bacterium
CCGTATTGAAAGGCGTGTTTTACCGGACTTTGCCGATGGTGCATTACTTGGCCCTTGTAAAGCCCCGACTTCATCTTAGAAGTAAAAATTCGATTTGGCTTCCAAGGGGGTGTCGAGTAAAACTTCGCTGAGTTTTACGGCACTCCACAGCGCATCTTCGTGGAAACCGTTTCTGAAATAACTTCCACAGAAATAGATGTTACCCTCCTTGTTGAGCTCAGATAGCTGTTTTTGAGCCTCGTAGGCGTCGACGTTAAAGATGGGGTGCTCGTAGGTGATGGTTTTTAATACTTTTTGAGCATCTACCAATCCCGGATCGTTAATGGAAACGAAGTAATCTTTTTTCTTGCTCACTTTTTGCAAGTGATTCATTGAATATACGGTAGAAGACACCTCTGTACCCCCTTGTTCGATGGTGAGGTAGTTCCAGGCGCTCCAGCATTTCTTTAATTTGGGCATTACCGAAGCATCGGTGTGCAGTTTGGCGATATTTTTTTGGTATTCAAATTTACTCAGCAAGTGCTCTTGGAGCGGTGTCGGGTTGCTGAGCATCGCTAAACTTTGGTCGGCATGTCCCGCCAGAATCACTGCGTCAAAGTCAAATTGTTCTCCTTTGTCGGTTGTAAGGGTAACCTTGTTTCCGTGGTCGACCACGGAGGTGATGCGGGTTTGGGTTTTGATCTTGTCGCGAAAAGGGCGGATGAGTTTATCGCGATATTGCCAACTTCCGCGGTGAACGGTATACCACTGGTATTGGGTGTTTAAACCGAGAAGACCGTGATTTTTGAAGAATTTAATCAGGGCTTCGGCGGGAAAGGTAAGGGTGATGTCCGTGGGAGTGCTCCACAAGGCCGAACTCATGGGCGAGAGGTAGCGGTAGAGGAAATCGTCGCCGAAACCTTTTTTGATACAATAGTCGGCCATGGATAAGCCGCGCAGCGATCCGTCTTCGAGGTCGCTGGTTGCCTCTTCATTAAATCGTTTGATTTGAAGGAGCATGCGCCAGTGTCTGGCCGAAAAGATGTTTTTGCGCTGCGCAAATAGTCCAAGCAAACCGCTCCCGCAATATTCAAGGCCAGAGGGTCGATGCTGGACTCCAAACGACATGTCGCATTTTTTGGTGGTTACACCCAGTTGCGAGAACAGGCGGGTGAGGTTGGGATAGGTTTGATGGTTGAATACAATGAATCCCGTATCAATGGGCACGGCCGTTCCATCCTCATCTACGGTTACGGTATTGGTATGCCCACCAACGTATTCGTTTTTTTCGAAAAGTGTGATATCAAAATGTTGATGAAGGAAATGAGCGGCACCCATGCCGGCTATCCCAGTTCCAACAATGGCAATTTTCTTCATCAGTGCTGTTTTTGCTGCAAGTTATGGGTTTCTGTGGAAGTACTCATGGCCTTTCGACAACTGAAAGAGATTTAACTCCCATTTGACTCTTTGTTGATATGAATCGTTTTATCAACGCGGTGGTTATTCGTCCACTGGGTCCGAGGTAGTTAAAGTCGGCGCCGTGTGTGGCCCACGGAAGTTCAAGCAAGGTGCACGAAACACCGCATTTCTGTAGGCGTTTCATCAGCGACCTGCTGTGGTATGGCGATACCATATTGTCTTGAAGCCCGTGAATCAATAGGGTTCGGGGGAAATTGCTTCCAGCCGTGTGCACGGGTGATGCCTGGAAATACAATCCGTTGGGTTGATAATTGGGGGCGCCTAAATACTGTTCCATCAACTTTTTGGAGTTGAGTAGGTCATCGGTCCGAGCGCGCTGATGACCCCAGATTAAGTCGGCTGGGGCATAGAAGGCAATTACACCTGAAAGGACCTGATTTCCTAGGGCTGATGCTGCTTGAAGTGCAATTTGTCCTCCTGCCGATCGGCCCAGTAAGAAATGCCCGCCCACGGTGGCCTGTATCCCTGTTTTCCGATCCAGGAGGTGTTTAACGGCCGAAACCACGTCGTTTACAGCCGTTGGGTAAGGATGCACAGGTGCCAACCGGTAGTTAATCGATGCTACATGGAACCCCCAGCTGGTCAGCACTCGGTTGAAAGAAGCCATTTCGCGGGAATTGCCGGCGTCCCAACCTCCGCCGTGAACAACAAAAACTACCGGAGCTTTTTTTTCTTGCTCACTGAAATACAAATCGACGGCAATGGTTTGACCATCGGAGAGAGGGATCGAGAGAATGGAGTCAGGTTCAACACTGCGCAAGGCTTCCATACTCAGTTGCCCTATCCACGGCGTCGGTTCGAGCGGATTTGTCCAAGCGATTTGCTTTTTGGTTTGGTATACTAACGCGCTGCTGTAAAACAAGGGGTATGACCAGATGATAAAGGCGGTGCCAGCCAGAATCCATCGGGCAATCGGCCAATCTCCGCTAAAGTAGGGCGGAGCCAAGCTCAGGATTGCGATGGGCACCAAGGCGATAACCGGAAATTCCTGAACCGCAATTTTTAGTTTCCAGACCCAT
>DASUEB010000140.1:0-21741 GCA_036275295.1 Luteibaculaceae bacterium
TCAAGGTCGCCCCAACGGGCGGCCTTTTTTCTTTTTTGAATATTCGTCGATCGCAACCTAAATCTTGTCACCTTTCACGTTTCACCTTTCACGTTTCCCTATTTTTGCTCCCTAGCAAGGATTGATATGAAGCGCCCCGAAGATTTGTTCCACTTTTACCTGACCCACCCAAAAACCCAGGAATTGTCGCGCGCTTTAGCCAACTCCAACCGGATTCAAGTAAAAGGACTCGTGGGATCAGGCATCCCACTTACAGCTGCCGCCGTTATCGATAAACGTCCGGGCGTTTATCTTTTTGTCCTGAACGACAAAGAGGAGGCTGCTTATTTCATGAACGACCTCGAAAATGTCAATCCCGCGCTCGATATCGTGTTTTTTCCCGCATCGTATCGACTGCCTTACCAAACCGAACAGACCGATAATGCCAATGTGCTGCTTCGGGCTGAAACACTCAATAAAATTGCGCAAAGTCCGAGGTCCATCGCCGTGGTCACCTACGCCGAAGCCCTCTCTGAGAAAGTAGTAACCCAAAAACACCTCATCAAGAACACCCTCGAAATAGAGGTTAATAGGTCGTATACCATTGATTTTATCAATGAGTTGCTGCTGGAATTCGATTTTGAAAAGGTCGATTACGTCTACGAACCCGGTCAATTCTCGGTTCGCGGGGGCATTGTGGATGTCTTCTCATTTTCAAACGAATATCCTTTTCGAATCGAATTTTTTGGCGACGAAGTAGAGAGCATCCGCAAGTTTGATCCCGTATCGCAGCTTTCGGTGCAGCGCATGCAGCGGATCAATATCATTCCAAACGTCCAAGACCGCATCCTCAAAGAAAGCCGCGAGAGCTTCTTGCAATTCATTCCCGAGCAAACTACCATTTGGACCAAAGATGCCCAGGTGGTCATCGATAAGTTGGAGCGCGAAATTGATAGGGCTCAATTGGCTTTCGACAAACTAACCTCGGTATTAAACTACCTTCCCCCACAGGAGATGTACACCAGTGGCGAATCGTTCAAGCGCGATTTGGTGCGATTTACCTTGGTTGAATCTGGAAATTCAGGTTTGTTTAAAGCGGTTCCTGTTGAATTCAATCAAACACCGCAACCCTCCTTCAACAAGAATTTCGAAATGCTGGGTAACAACCTTCACGACCTCTCGTCGAAAGGTTTTCACATGATCATCGCGGCTGGAAATCCGAAGCAGGTGGAGCGCTTGTACAACATCTTCGAAGACAAGGATAAGCAAGTAGATTATACCCCGATAACGCTTGAAATCAGTGAGGGGTTTATCGATCACGACTGCAAACTAGCCATTTATACCGACCATCAGATCTTTGAGCGATACCACCGATTCCGACTCAAGGAGGGATTTTCAAAAACCAAACAAGCCCTCACCCTCAAAGAGATCATGCAGCTTCAGCCCGGCGATTATGTGACCCACATTGATCACGGGGTTGGCAAATTCTCCGGATTGGAAAAAATTGAGCAGAATGGCAAGATGCAAGAGGCTATTCGATTGGTTTATAGCGATAACGATATTTTGTATGTGAGCATCCACAGCTTGCATCGCATTTCAAAATATGTGGGCAAAGAGGGTACTACACCCAAGGTGAATAAACTGGGTTCGTCGGCTTGGACCAACCTCAAAAACAAAACCAAACGCAAGGTTAAAGAAATTGCCTTCGATCTCATTCGATTGTACGCCAAACGAAAAGCGGGTAAGGGATGGCAATTTACCCCCGATACCTATCTGCAGAATGAGCTGGAGGCTTCGTTCATCTATGAAGACACTCCTGATCAGATCAAGGCAACCCTCGATGTGAAAAGAGACATGGAAAGTCCAGCGCCCATGGATCGACTGATTTGCGGAGATGTGGGTTTTGGCAAAACTGAAATCGCCATCCGCGCGGCTTTTAAAGCGGCAACCGACGGTAAGCAAGTGGCTGTGATGGTGCCCACCACGGTGCTTTGTGCGCAGCACCACCGAAATTTTTCGGAACGGTTGAAGGACTTCCCCGTCAAAGTTGATTACATCAATCGATTTAAACCCGCTAAGCAGCAAAAAGAAACGCTGGCCAAGCTGGCTGAAGGCAAAATTGATATCCTCATCGGTACGCACAAAATCATTGGTAAAGAGGTCAAGTTCAAGGATCTCGGGCTGCTGATTATCGACGAGGAACAAAAATTTGGTGTAGGGGTGAAGGATAAGCTCAAAACCCTGAAAGCCAACCTCGATGTGCTGACCCTATCGGCAACACCCATTCCGCGCACCCTTCAGTTTAGTTTGATGGCGGCGCGCGATTTAAGCGTTATTACCACTCCGCCACCCAACCGGTACCCTGTGCAGACCGAAGTGTGCCCCTTCAACGAAGAAATCATCCGCGATGCCATAGTAAATGAAGTATCTCGAGGTGGGCAGGTTTATTTTGTAAACAATCGCATCCAGAATATCAAGGACATTGCAGGCATGATTCAAAGGTTGTGTCCGGGATATCGAGTGGCTATTGGTCACGGACAAATGGACGGCGCGCGATTGGAGGAAATCATGAACGATTTCACCGAAGGTGCCTACGACGTTTTGGTCGCAACGAGCATCATTGAAAGCGGACTTGACATCAGCAATGCCAATACCATCATCATTAACGACGCACACAACTTCGGCATGAGCGATTTGCATCAGCTAAGGGGTAGGGTAGGGCGAAGCAATAAAAAGGCCTTCTGCTATCTGATAGCCCCGCCAGGGCACATCCTCACCAACGATGCGCGAAAGAGGCTGCAAGCCCTCGAGCAATTCAGCGATTTGGGCTCGGGGATGAACATCGCCATGCGCGACCTAGACATCCGCGGTGCTGGCGATTTGCTGGGTGGCGAACAATCGGGTTTTATCTCTGAAATTGGTTTTGAGACCTATCAAAAGATTCTGAACGAGGCCATACAGGAACTGAAAGAACAGGAATTTGCCGACGTTTTTGCCGAGGAACTCCGCAACAAACCCCTCATCGAAGAATGTGTTTTTGAGACCGATTTTGAGATTCTGATTCCCGACGACTACGTGAATTCTGTTGCCGAGCGCCTTCATCTGTACAAACAACTCGACGAATTAGACAACGAAGAGCAGCTGGTAGAGTTCCGCGATCAATTGGTAGATCGTTTTGGTGAAATTCCCCGACCAACCCGCGAATTGTTCAATACCATTCGATTGCGCTGGTTGGGTAAAGAAATTGGCTTTGAAAAACTAGTGCTCAAAAACGGCAAGATGCTGGGTTATTTCATCACCAATAAAGACTCAGTCTATTTTCAAGGCGCCATGTTTACCCGGGTGCTCGACTACGTGCAGACCCATCAAAAAACCGTGAAATTGATGGAAAAGAACGATAAGCTTGTGCTCATTTTCTCTTCGGTGAGCTCGGTGGCGGCTGCATTGCAGTCGCTCAGCGAGTTAAAAGCGCTGCCCGTAGAGCAGCCAGGCTAGAAGGATGTAGCGAAGGGTTTTGCCCAAGGTCATCAACACGGCAACTCTCCAAAACGAAGCGCGGAAAAATCCCAGGGCAATGCCAAGGAAGTCGCCAATGATCGGGGCAAATCCAAAAAAGGCCAGCCAATGGCCATAGCGTCTGATGTAGATCTGCCAGCGCAGGAATCGAGCCTCTGAAAAGCCAAAATAGCGCACCAACCAGCTCGTTTTACCTGCCCTTCCCAAAGCATATCCCGTTAATCCACCCAGGGTATTGCCCAAACTGGCGATCAATACCAATATCCATGCGGGATGGTCGCTTTTCAGCAATGCACCTGCAAAAACCAATTCAGAAGAAAAGGGCAGCACGGTGGCCGATAAAAAACAAGTGACAAACAACAAGGTCAATCCCGTCATGAGCTCAAAGGTAAACTGATCTGTGATGTCTCATGTAACCAAGGTTTCTTAATTTAGGGCCTCCAAAAAAAACGAAATACCTTATTATGAAGAAATCCATCCTGATTGTGTTGAGCGTGGTACTCGCTATGGGTACCGTCCGCGCCGACGAAGGAATGTGGTTGCCGCTTTTGGTTAAGCGCCTCAACTACGCCGACATGCAAGCCAAAGGCCTGCAGCTTACCGCTGAGGAAATCTACAGCGTAAACAACTCCAGCTTGAAAGACGCCATTGTATCTCTGGGCGGATTTTGCAGCGCCGAGGTAATCTCTAAACAAGGTCTTCTGCTCACCAACCACCACTGTGGGTACGATGCCATTCAATCGCACTCCAGCGTTGAAAACGACTACCTCACCAACGGCTTTTGGGCCAAAACCAAAGCCGATGAATTGCCCAACGAAGGACTAACCGCAGCATTCTTGGTGCGCATGGAAGATGTGACCAACCAAATCTTGGGTGAAATTACCAGCTCAATGACGCCGGCTGAGCGCGCTAACAAGGTGAGGGAAATAACCCAAAAGCTCGTTAAATCAGCCACTGAGGGAACTACCTATAACGCAAACGTTCGCGAGTTTTTCAATGGCAATGAGTACTACTTATTTGTGTACCAAACCTACAAAGACGTGCGCCTCGTTGGAGCTCCTCCATCGGCCGTAGGTAAGTTTGGAGGCGATACCGACAACTGGATGTGGCCACGCCACACCGGCGATTTCACGCTCTTGCGCGTCTATGCCGACAAAAACGGAAATCCGGCAGCCTACTCAAAAGACAATGTGCCCCTCACCCCTAAACATTCATTGCCCGTGTCGATCGCAGGTGTTGAAAAAGGGGACTATGCCATGATCATGGGGTACCCCGGTAGCACCGATCGCTATCTTACCTCGTTCGGGGTGAAAAAGGAGCTCGATTTGCACCAGCCCAACGTGGTGAAAATCCGCGACCTTAAACTGGCCATCATGCGCGAATACATGGAGGCCGATCCAAAGGTGCGCATCATGTACGCCTCAAACTACGCCTCTGTAGCCAACTATTGGAAGTATTACATCGGGCAACAAAAGCAACTCAAGAGAAACAAGGTGTACGATAAAAAAATCGCCCTCGAAGACGAGTTCAGAAAATGGGTTGCCGCGGATGCCAATCGGACCGCCAAATACGGTAAAGCACTCGAACTCATCGAGGAAGGTACCAAGGCCGAAGCCTTAACGGAGGTGGCCAATACCTATGTGATTGAAGCGGGTTTGCAGGGTTCAGCCAGTATTCTTTTTGCCTTTAGAATGGGTCGCAGCTTAGCCCCAGTGATGAAAGATGCCGCTGCTCTTGCCGCTGCGAAAGCTCGTTTCGACGAACAAATTGAGGCTCATTTCAAGGATACGTATCTTCCTTGCGATCAGAAGTTATTTGCCGAAATGCTTCAGTTGTTCCAGAAAAACGTACCCGCCGATCAACAACCCGCTTTTATGCAGGAGTTGGTTGCCAAGAAATTCAAAGGCAACTTCCAATTGTTTGCCCAAAAGGCGTTTGAAACCTCGGTTTTCACTGATAAAAATCGCCTCCAGGCCTTTTTGCAAAAACCCGATCAGAAGATACTAGACAAGGACATGGTATCTATCGTGGCGCAAGACCTGTTTGCTATGTATATGAAGATGACCCAAGCCGCCGGTTCAGCTGCTGCGGGTCTTCAAGAAGGCAATAGACTGTTTGTGGCAGGTCTGCGCGAGATGCAGCCCAACAAAAAATTCTATCCCGATGCCAATTCAACCATGCGCCTTACCTATGGATCGGTATTGGATTACCAACCCGCCGATGCCGTGTCGTACAATTTCTACACTACGCTCGATGGGGCTATGGACAAAGAAGATCCCACCAACGATGAGTTTGTGGTTCCAGCCAAATTAAAAGAGCTTTATCAGAAAAAAGACTACGGCAGATGGGCCAACAAAGACGGTAAAATTGTAACCTGTTTCCTCACCAACAACGACATCACAGGAGGAAACTCAGGTAGCCCGGTTATCAATGCCCGCGGCGAGCTCATTGGCACTGCTTTCGATGGCAACTGGGAAGCCATGAGTGGCGATATCGCCTTCGAAAATCAAGTGCAAAGGACCATAGTGTGCGATATCCGCTACGTGCTTTTCATCATCGACAAATATGCCAATGCGGGCCATTTAATCGATGAAATGAACTTGGTGAGTACCCCGGTTACGGCACTCGCTCCGGTAGAGCAAACCCCCGTTGCTCCTGTAGTTTCACCTGCACCACCCAAGGGAAAAACGACTGCCAAAAAAGGCTGATTAATCATTTTTGAAAAAAAAGTTAAGGTCCGGTTGCATCCGGACCTTTCTTTTTTTAATTTCGGGTTAACACAAAAACTCTCTAACATGACTGCGCTGATCATTGACGACGAGGAGATGTGTAGGGCGTCTATGCACGCGCTCCTCAAAACGTACTGCCCTGATGTAGAGGTGATAGGTGACGCCGCTACCGTGAGTCAGGGTGTGCAAATGGCCCGTGAATTACAACCCGACTTGGTTTTTCTGGATGCAACCCTGCCCCAAAAATCAGGTGTGGATTTCCTAGGTGAAATCCCGAATCCCTCTTTTGATGTTGTGTTTACCACTTCCAACGAAGAACAGGTGCCGCGGTCTCTTCGGCGAAGAGCCGTAGACTACCTCCTAAAACCCCTCGTTGGCTCTGAACTGCGCGAAGCCGTTGATCGCGCCGAGACCAAACGGCACCGCGAAGCCCTCTTCAAACAAATGGAATGGATTATCAATAATCTAAAAAGCCATTTTACTCAATCGGTTCAACTTTTGCTGCCCACCATAACGGGATATAGCTTGGTTGACTCAACGCGGATTACCCGTCTTGAAGCCGATAAAAACTACACGTTTATTCATTTTGTTGACGGACAGAAAATGCTGATCTCCAAAACGCTCAAGAACTTTGAAGGAGCGCTGAAAGATTATGGTTTTGTCCGGATTCATCAATCACACATGGTTAATTTGCGCTTCGTAACCCGTTACAATAAAGGGCGCGGCGGATATGTAACCATGCACGATAACTCTGTTCTCGATGTGTCGAGATCACACCGCGATGGATTTCTTTCGAGACTCAATCGCGTGAAAGTGTGAATACCTGTGATCAGTCATCACCTAGGCTGAAGTATTAGAAACAAAAAAACCCTCACCATTTCGGTGAGGGTTTTTTCTTGTATCTACGAGGTTCTATTACATCATTCCGCCCATTCCGCCGCCCATGGGAGCGTGGCCGTGAGCAGGAGCTTCTTCTTTCTCCTCCGAAATAACACACTCGGTGGTGAGCAACATACCGGCAATAGAAGCCGCGTTTTCCAGAGCCACACGGGTTACCTTGGTAGGGTCAATTACACCGGCGGCTAGAAGATTTTCGTAAACCTCAGTGCGAGCGTTGTATCCAAAGTCGTCTTTGCCTTCTTTGATTTTCTGAACCACAATCGAGCCTTCACCACCGGCGTTGGCTACAATTTGGCGCAATGGCTCTTCGATGGCGCGACGAACGATCTGAATACCGGTGTTCTCGTCTTCGTTTTCACCTTTCAGGTTGTCGAGCGAAGATTGAGCGCGAATCAACGCAACACCACCACCAGGTATAATACCTTCTTCAACAGCTGCACGAGTAGCGTGAAGAGCATCGTCAACGCGATCTTTTTTCTCTTTCATTTCTACCTCACTGGCAGCACCTACGTAAAGCACCGCTACACCACCAGCCAATTTAGCCAGACGCTCCTGCAGTTTCTCGCGATCGTAGTCAGATGTGGTAGTCTCAATTTGAGCTTTAATCTGATTAACACGGCCGGTGATATCTTCTTTTTTACCCGCACCGTTCACAATGGTAGTATTGTCTTTGTCGATGGTGATTTTCTCAGCTTGACCCAAGAACGACAAGTCGGCGTTCTCTAGTTTGTAGCCGCGCTCCTCAGAAATCACGGTGCCTCCTGTGAGGATCGCGATATCTTCTAACATGGCTTTTCTGCGATCGCCAAAACCAGGTGCCTTTACAGCGGCGATCTTCAACGTTCCGCGCAGGCGGTTCACCACCAAAGTAGCCAGGGCCTCGCCCTCTACTTCCTCAGAGATGATAAGCAACGGCCGGCCTGTCTGAACACTCTTCTCCAAGATAGGCAACAAATCCTTCATCGCTGAGATCTTCTTGTCGTAGATCAGGATGTAAGGGTTTTCCAGCTCGCAAAGCATCTTTTCCGAGTTGGTTACAAAATAAGGCGACAGATATCCGCGGTCAAACTGCATACCTTCAACCACGTCAACGTAGGTGTCGGTACCTTTAGCTTCCTCCACGGTGATCACACCTTCTTTTTTCACCTTGCCCATGGCCTCAGCGATCAGCGCACCAATGTTACTGTCGTTGTTAGCCGAAATGGTGGCAACTTGCTCGATTTTTTTGTTGTCGTCGCCAACTTCTTTTGAAATGCGCTTGAGCTCGCTAACTACGGTGCTAACCGCTTTGTCGATACCGCGCTTTAAGTCCATCGGATTGGCGCCAGCAGCCACGTTTTTCAGACCAGTGGTCACGATAGCTTGAGCCAATACAGTGGCGGTAGTGGTGCCGTCACCAGCTACGTCGGCTGTTTTAGAGGCTACTTCTTTCACCATTTGGGCACCCATGTTTTCAATGGGGTCAGCCAATTCAATCTCCTTGGCCACCGAAACACCGTCTTTGGTGATCTGTGGAGCGCCAAATTTCTTCTCAATAACCACGTTGCGACCCTTTGGTCCCAAGGTTACTTTTACCGCATCAGCCAATGCATCAACACCTTTTTTCAGGCGATCTCTTGCATCTAGATTGAAGTGAATGTTTTTAGTTGCCATTTTGTCTCTTGTTTTTTGGGGTTAGATAACTGCGTAAATGTCTGACTCTCTCATGATCAAGTAATCTTTACCTTCGATGGTAATTTCAGTACCTGAATACTTGCCGTATAAAACGCTGTCGCCAATTTTAACGGTCAAGGGCTCGTCTTTTTTGCCATTGCCCACTGCTACCACCGTTCCGCGTTGTGGTTTTTCTTTTGCAGTGTCTGGAATGATGATTCCGCCCGCAGTTTTCTCTTCTGCAGCTGCTGGCTCTACTAGCACTCGGTCGCTTAGAGGTTTTACGTTTACTGACATATCGCTATAGTTTTTTTTGGTTTTACATCCCCCATCACTCACATTTCGTGCCAAAGCCATTGCCTGTCAAAACAGGTGAAATTTTGGCAATGAACGTGACAATTTGAAATTCTTTCCCCTCTCTGGGCTGTCAGCTTGTCATTTGTGGGTGTTAATTCCTTTGTTCCCATCCAAGCTATTTAACCTGAGAAGGCAGATGTGGATGCATGCAATGATTACACGCTTACGAGCGAATCAACACACTTGCCCTGCGCGGTGTTGGGTGCCAGACCTGTTGAAGTGCGCAGTTTAGCATCGCTAAAACTTGATGATATTGGCTTGAAAGACCCCGGGTTTCTCTTTCCAAGAGCCTCTCTGGCCATGCACAAAACCTCCCACTTTTGAGCAAAAAAAAAGGGCTGCTCAACCGAACAGCCCTTCTGTAGTGGGATAGTACTATTATTTAGCCGAGTCACCCGCAGGTTGAGCCTGAGGCTGAGCGGCGGGTTGTGCTTGTTGAGTAGGCTGGTTTTGTTGAATGGGAGCCTCATCACGGAATTTTTCGTCTACGGTGTTCGATGCATCGCTGTTGATAAAGGCAGCCGATCCTAAACACAATACCATAAGGGTAATGGCTAAGGTCCAAGTCGATTTCTCGAGAAAGTCTGTAGTTTTTTTAACCCCGCCCAATTGAGCAGCAGATCCAAATGTGCTGTCTAGTCCACCGCCTTTGGGGTTCTGGATCAATACAACCACCGCCAACAGTAGGCAAACCAATACAATAATTACCGTAAATACAATCGACATGTTATGAAGCGTTTTTCTTTTGTTCGAGTTCTTCTATAAGGGCGGCAAAGTAATGGTTTTTTTCTGGGTTTTGCAACGATAATTTTCGATACGCTTTGATGGCCTTTTCGTAGTCACCCTGACTGGCGTAAATCTTAGCCAAGGTCTCACTCACAATGCTTTCGTTGTCAATTATACTTCGCTTGCCAACTTCTTGAGGCTTAAAAAACTCCGCCTTGGGCTTGCTAATTTTAGGTTCTGAAGCGATAAATCGCTCGATAATTTCCTCTGGTTTTACGGGTTTTGGTGTCTCAGAAACTGCCGGATTTGGACTTTTTTTCTCGTCTAAATGAGCCTTCAACCAAGCGTTAAAACTGCCGAGATTCATGCTCTGGGTAGGGCGTTGTGACTGGGTTTTACCTGTTGCGCTAGACAAATTTTCTTCGCGAGCATCCGGTTCTTTGGCCTCTTCGTTTGGTGAAGTATCCGGTAGGATGGTTTGCTGTTCGTGCTGTGGTTCCGGGAATTTGGGTTGGATCTTATGCGCAGGCATTTCCTCCTCAAACTCATCGTGCACACCTGCAAAGATGTCTTCTAAACTGACCGATGCCGGGGTTTGAATTTGTTTTTCTGATGAAAATGTTGTATATTCTCCGCTAACCTTCGGTTTTTCCTGTGAAGGCGCTGCTATGGGATCAGCATCAGGTTGCTTAACATCTGCTTTAACCGAAACAGTTTCTTGATCGGGCGGTAGGTCTGCTATCGCGCTCGAAGCGCGCTGATGATGAATCAACTGATAAAGAACCGAGCGATCGCTGATATGCACAGCCGCTTTTCCCAATTCTTCCTCAAACGCTTCTTGTCCAGTGGCTCGCAATCCGTGCAAATACAGAAGGTGCCCCAAACCAAAGAAAGGATGTTGAGCCAATACTTCACGCAAGCCCTCAATGTCATATACCGAGATATACTCAGGGTGTTTGATCAGTTCTATGAGTCGGTTAGCATTCATTACCAATTGCCGAGCGATGCGTTGAAGATATCTTGCACAAGTTTATCATTTATTTCGTCAATCAGGGCAGTTTCTACATCAGAAAGGTTTCTTGCGCCGTCAAAATCGACAAACTGCGTAAAATCGCGTTCAAAATTTTTACTCTCGTCAAGGGTGTTGACGTAGTTAACTCGGAGCGTGATGGTAAAACGGTTGATGCCCGCACGCTCATTTCCTTGTATAGCCATGGGGACCACGTCGTATCGCGTTACCGTACCGCCAAATTGTAAATCACCTTGGGTAGGAGAGAGCGAAAGGCGCGTCTGGTTCTGTAACTGATCCTTGAGCCGCTCTGTGAGTTTCTGTGCGTAACTCGGATTGGTTAGCGCAGCCGATACCTTGAAAAATTCTACCGAAAAAGTGTTCGCATTAGAGGGGACGTCGGCTCCCGTAAACGAATAGCTTATCTTACAACCGGTGAGCAGCACCGAAAAAATCACCGCCAGAACAATACATAAACCCTTTTTAGCCATGGTCAACTGATGTTGTACTCTTTGATTTTTCGATATAGTGTGCGCTCCGAAATGCCCAACTCTCGCGCGGCATTTTTGCGCCGGTTGTTGTGTTTCTGAAGCGCTTTGACAATCAGATCTTTCTCTACGTCGTTGAGCAACAAACTTTCCTCAACCTCCTCGTGGTGGTCAATGACCTCATCGCGATAAACGGGTGGAGAGGGTGCGTTCACACGGTTAGCGGGTGCAATGATATTCAACGGTTCGTAATCGGTATGGGCAAATTTGGCGGCTTGCTCCCTGAAATCCAAGTCGGGATGTTTCGCCATTTCCAACACCATGGCCTTGAGTTCCTGAAGCTCATTGCGCATGTCAAAGAGCACCTTGTAAAGGATTTCTCGCTCGCTGATATTCTCACCACCAGGCTGCTGGGCTTTGATAACCATCGGAAACTGACGGTTGCCCGCGTCGGGGAGGTATTTGGTAAGCGTTTCGGCGTCAATTAAGCGCTCATTCTCAATAATGGCAATCTGTTCAGTGGTGTTCTTCAGCTGTCGGATATTGCCCGGCCAATAGTAATTAATCAACAATTCAACGGCCTCATCGGTGAGTTGAATGCCTGGCATCCGATATTTTTCGGCAAAGTCGGCTGAGAATTTCCGAAACAATAAATGTATGTCTATACCCCGATCGCGAAGCGGGGGCAGGTGAATCGGCACCGAGTTGAGACGGTAAAACAGATCTTCCCTGAACTTGCCTTCCTCAATGGCTTTTTGCACGTTGAGGTTGGTGGCTGCTACCACCCGAACGTTGGTTTTGTGCACTTTACTCGAGCCCACGCGAATAAATTCGCCCGTCTCCAAAACCCGAAGCAGTCTGACCTGTGTTTGCAGAGGCAAATCGGCAACTTCGTCCAAAAAGATGGTTCCTCCATTGGCTACCTCAAAATAACCCTTGCGAGCGTCGCTGGCTCCCGTGAATGATCCTTTTTCGTGACCAAATAACTCGCTGTCGATAGTGCCTTCGGGTATGGCACCGCAGTTCACCGCAATGTATTCGCCGTGTTTGCGGTGACTCAAATGGTGTATAACTTGGGGCATCACCTCTTTACCCGTACCGCTCTCACCGGTGATCAAAACCGACACGTCAGTGGGCGCCACTTGCACCGCTATTTCCAGAGCCCGGTTGAGCTTTGGAGCATTGCCAATGATGCCGAATCGCTGTTTTACTTGTTGCAAGTTCATAGCCAAGAAGGTTTAATCAACCAGTTCGCCAATTAAAGTAGCACTGGTGCAGTCGTTAACCTTCACTTTTCTGTAAGTTCCAAATGCGGAATCTCCTTTGGGAAATACAACCACACAGTTCTGAGAGTTGCGACCCTGGTGATATTCGTCAGAGCGCTTGCTAACCCCCTCAATCAAGACCTCAAATGTTTTACCAATCATTTCTCGATTGCGGTATAATCCATGTTCGCGTTGCAAATCCACAATTTCAGTCAACCTGCGTTTTTTCACCTCTTCCGGGATATCGTCTTCGTATTTGCGCTCAGCAAGCGTCTTGGGGCGCTCTGAATAGCAGTACATGTAGGCAAATCCAAATTTCACCTCTTCCATCAAACTCAGCGTTTCGCGGTGTTGCTCCTCGGTTTCGCCGCAAAAGCCGGTGATCACATCGGTAGAGATCAAACAGTCGGGAATGATGGTCTGAATAGCCTTAATGCGGTCTAAATACCACTCGCGGGTGTAATTGCGGTTCATCTTGTGCAATACCTCGCTGCTGCCGCTTTGAACAGGCAAGTGAATGTAATTGCAAATATTCTCGTATTGCGCTATGGTTTGCAATACCTCATCGGTCATGTCTTTGGGGTGCGAGGTTGAGAATCTCACCCGCAAAAGCGGACTTACCAGTGCTACTTTCTCCAGCAGCTGGGCGAAGTTAACCGTAGGTTTGGCCGGATCAACAATTTCTCCCTTACTGGTGATGTTCCATTTGTAGCTATCTACGTTTTGACCCAATAGGGTGACCTCGCGATAACCTTGCTCAAATAAATTCTTGGCCTCAGCCACAATTGATTCGGGGTCTCTGCTTCGTTCCCTGCCACGGGTAAAAGGCACTACACAGAAGCTGCACATGTTGTCGCAACCGCGCATGATGGATATAAACGCTGTAATACCGTTGGTGTCTAGTTTAACCGGTGTAATGTCCGCGTAGGTTTCTTCACGGCTAAGCAGCACGTTCACCGCCTTGTGGCCTTCTTCAACGCGATTAACCAAGCTGGGTAGGTCGCGGTATGAGTCCGGGCCAACTACTATGTCTACCAACTTCTCTTCCTCCAGCAGGTCGGCTTTCAGTCGCTCGGCCATACATCCCATGATGCCTACGATTAAATCCGGATTTTTTTTCTTGATCGTCTTAAAATGGTCCAGTCGACCGCGAATGCGCTCCTCCGCTTTGTCGCGAATAGCGCAGGTATTGATCAGGATGATTGAGGCCTCTTCCGCATTGCGGGTGGTGCCATAACCTTCTTTGATCATTACCGAAGCTACAATCTCACTGTCTGAAAAATTCATCTGACAGCCATAGCTCTCTAAATATATTTTTTTGCCGTTGGTGGGCTCCGCCGAATGTACCAAGGCCTCTCCTTGTTTGCTCTCGTCGATTGTTTTTTCTCCTTCCATCATGGAATTGCCTGCTTTTTGTAGCCTGCAAAGGTACAAAATTTTAAAAACTGACAGAATGACAGGTGGATTTTATTCCGGTATTTTGAGCGACTGCCGCCCTAGAAATAAAGCGGCTATCAGGGCATTTTACCTCTGAGTTGAGGTTCTTTCCCACGGCTATTTCGCTTCCGAATTTGGTTCATCCCAATGGTGAACTTCATAAACTAGCTTGCACATATCTTTGTTTTTCACGTAGGTTTGTGAAAATTTAAAACAAGGACTGCATGTCGAAAAACCTTGTCATTGTTGAGTCGCCTGCAAAAGCAAAGACGATTGAAGGCTATTTGGGAAAGGATTTTGTGGTGAAATCGAGCTTTGGCCACGTGCGCGATCTGTCGAAAAAGGGCATTTCGATTGATATCGAAAAGAATTTTGAGCCCCATTATGAAGTCGACGACGACAAGAAAAAGTTGATTGCCGAACTGAAAAAACTGGCTGAATCCGCAGAAGTGGTATGGTTAGCAACCGATGAGGACCGCGAAGGAGAAGCCATCAGCTGGCACCTCAAGGAAACCCTCAAACTACCTGATCACCGCACCAAGCGCATCACGTTCAACGAAATCACCAAAACGGCTATTCTCAAGGCCATTGATAATCCCAGAACCATCAACTTGCCTTTGGTAGAAGCCCAACAAGCCAGGCGTATCCTCGATCGTTTGGTGGGTTTCGAGTTGTCGCCAGTGCTTTGGAAAAAAGTCAAACCCAGCTTATCGGCAGGTAGGGTACAATCGGTATCCGTGCGCTTGCTGGTAGAGCGCGAACGCGAAGTGCTCAACTTTGTGTCTGAGAGCTACTTCAGAGTTGCCGCTCGCTTTCTAAACAGCGCCAATCAAGGCTTCAAAGCCGAACTCAACAAACGTTTTGAAGGCGAGGACGAGGCGAGAGCCTTCCTCGAAAAGTGCGCGGCCTCTTCATTCTCCGTGTCAGAGTTGGAGGTAAAACCCGCAAAAAAATCGCCCGCAGCACCCTTCACTACTTCTACCCTTCAGCAAGAGGCCTCCCGCAAATTGGGGTTCTCGGTTGCACGCACCATGCAAGTGGCCCAACAGCTTTACGAATCGGGTTACATTACCTATATGCGTACTGACTCGGTAAACCTGTCGCAAACGGCCATTGATGGCGCTAAAGCGGCCATTACATCGGCTTACGGCAGTGAATACAGCAATCCCAGAAATTTTAATACCAAATCAAAAGGAGCTCAAGAGGCTCACGAAGCCATCAGGCCAACTGATTTCTCGAGGTCATCGATTCAAGCCGAGAATGCCCAGCAAAGGCTCTACGACCTGATATGGAAACGAAGCATCGCCTCGCAGATGGCAGATGCTCAACTCGAAAAAACGGTCGCCCGCATCAAGGGCAGTCAAACCGACCCCAAGGACCTCTTCGTGGCCAATGGCGAGGTGATTAAGTTCGAAGGTTTCCTCAAAGTGTACATCGAATCAACGGATGATGAAAGCGAAGAGCAAAGCGGTATGCTGCCTCGACTTCAAACGGGGGAAACGGTGGCTCCGCAAGAAATTTCGGCTACTCAGCGCTTTACGCACCACCCACCTCGATACACCGAGGCCAGCTTGGTGAAAAAATTGGAAGAACTCGGCATCGGCCGCCCCTCTACCTACGCCCCCACGATCTCTACCATTCAAAAAAGGGGATACGTGGTAAAAGAAGACCGCGAGGGATCTACTCGCGGCTATGTGCAGCTTACCCTGGCCAAAGGACAAATCGCCCGCGAGGACAAATCAGAGAACACAGGAGCGGAAAAAAATAAACTGTTCCCAACCGACATTGGCATCGTGGTGAACGATTTCCTCGTTGAGCACTTCGGCCAAATCATGGATTTCAACTTCACGGCCAAAGTAGAGAAGGAGTTTGATGACATCGCCGACGGCAACCTGCGTTGGAACGAGATGATCAGCAAATTCTATTCGCCCTTTCACCTCACGGTTGAAAATACGATCAACACAACCTCCAAAGCCACTGGCGAACGGGAGTTGGGAGTGGATCCGGTATCGGGCAAAAAAGTGATTGCGCGTATCGGTCGTTACGGACCCATGGTCATGATTGGCGATCCCGAAGACGAGAGCGAAAAACCCCGTTTTGCTTCCCTCCAAGCGGGTCAGAGCATCAACAGCATTACCCTGGAGCAGGCGCTCGATTTGTTCAAACTTCCGCGTCAATTGGGCGAGTTCGAAGAAAAACCCATCGTGGCGAATGTGGGTCGATTTGGGCCCTACATCCAGCACAACTCCAAATTTGTATCCATTACCAAAGGATCGGGCTTGGATCCCATGACCATCAATCTGGAACAGGCCATTGAACTGATCATGCAAAAACGCGAGGCCGATAACAACAAGCTGATCAAATCATTCGTCGAGGATGCAGAGGTTCAAATTCTAAACGGCCGCTGGGGACCATATATCGCCAAGGGCAAAACCAACTACAAAATTCCTAAAGGCAAGGATGCGGCAACCCTGTCATGGGAGGAAGTAGCCCAAATTATGACCGAAGCCGATAAAAATCCCGCACCCAAAAAACGTTTTGCCAAAAAATAATCATGGATTTCTCTGAGTTTTGCCGCCCTTTCGACCCATCGGTATTCCCCAACTTAATGCCCTTACGAGGTACTTTGGGCGAGAAAGTAACGCAGGTCAATGACCTTGCCGAACTGCTCTTGGGCGGATTTTCGCTGGCGGTAATCGGAGTTCCTGAAGACCGCAATTGTGCACACAACACGGGTTGCGCTCAAGCCCCTGACTTGGTTCGACGCCACCTGTACAGCCTTTTCCCCGATACCACACAACCGCGTATTGCCGATCTGGGCAATTTTATACCGGGAGAAACCCCTGAACAAACGTATTTCGGCTTGCAAGAGCTGCTTGAATGCCTGCTCAAAAACCAAATATTGCCCATATTGATTGGAGGAAGCAACGACCTCAGTTTTGTGCAGTATAAGGCATATAAATCGCTCGAGCAGATGATCACCTTCACTTCCATCGACTCTGGATTTGACTTTGGATACCTCGGCGCCCCATTCAGCTCCGATAGTTACACCGAGCGCATCATCACCGACGACCCCACTCATTTGTACACCTATTGCAACATCGGGTACCAAGCGTATTACACCGATCCCGAGATTGTAGCGATGATGGACAAACTCCATTTCGATGTGCACCGCCTGGCCGAAGTGCGCGGCAACATTGATCACGTAGAGCCTGTGTTGCGCAATACCGATTGCTTGGCGATTGATATTTCGGCCGTTAAAGCCTCCGATGCCCCAGGGAATCGCAATGCCTCTCCCAACGGACTGTATGCTGAGGAGATCTGCAAGCTGATGAAATACGCCGGATTGAGCGACAAGATCAGTTCCATCGGATTTTACGAGTACAATCCGACCGTAGACACTCACGAGGTCACAGCTAAATTACTGGCTCAAATGATCTGGTGTTTTGTAGAGGCTCATGCGCATCGGGTGGGAGACTATCCCATCGGCGATACATCCGGTTACCAGCGTTTTATCGTCGAAACGGGCGAGACGACAGATCCCTTTATTTTTTACAAAAGTCCTAAAAGCGGCCGATGGTGGATAGAGGCGCCCAGAACTGGGGTCTATGCCCACCAAAACCACCGCCAGCGGCTGGTTCCTTGCAATTATGAAGATTACGTGAGCGCCAGCAACAACAAAATTCCACAAACGTGGTGGGCCTACCTGATGAAGACGCATTGAACTTTTTTCGTATCTTAGCTTTTGCTGATGAAAAAAGACGGAGTTCGAGTGTTTCGCTGGTATGTGTTTTTAGTAGGACTTTTTGTGGGTAATCTGGCTTTTGCGCAGAACACTCCGCAATTCACACAGTACTACTTTGATCCCCTGCATTTCAATCCGGCCATAGCGGGCATCGATCAAGGTCTGTCGGCTACGGTAATTTATCGCCAACAATTTTTTGGATTGGCAGGCGCACCCACTACCGGGTTACTCAACGTGCATGCACCTATTGAGAAATTTAAGTCGGGACTCGGTCTAACGGTCCTTTCAGATCGCATCGGCAACTTCAACACTATACAAGCCGCACCGGCCTATGCTTACCGAATTCGCCGGGGGGTCAATTTGCTTCAACTGGGTATAGCCCCCGTGATTACAAGTGCTTCCGTTCAAGATAACTGGCTTTCGGTCGACGATCGTTCGCTCGATCCCAGCATTCCCAATGGAGGGTTGCGCACAACGGCGATCGACTTTAACGCAGGTATTTTTTACAAGGCTGGAAAATATTTCGGCGGATTATCAGTTACTAACCTAAGCGGGCAGTATTTGAAACTGGTGAACCTAAATCCAACTCGAACCCTGCATGCCATGGCGGGCTATCAGTTTAGGTTGGGATTTCTGCCATCGGCAGACTGGACCGCAGGGGTTTTATACAAAATGCCACTCGGTGTTGCCGGGGCACAATGGGAGGTTAATCTAAGTACCCTCCTCCGAGATGCCGTTTCGCTCGGGGCTACAGTTAGAGACGGGAATATTTTTGCTGGAATCATTGGCTATCAAGTATATATGCCAGTGGGTAAATTGAGGTTGGGTTATGCGTTTGACTACGCTACGGGTCCTTTACAACAAACGCACAAAGGATCACACGAAATTGCCATCAACTATCAGTATACCATCACCAAAACAACCGAATCCGAGCGTTACAAAAACGTAAGATTCCTATAATTGGATTACAAATTATTGCTATTTTACCTATTTATCACTTATTTAGCAACCCAAAATCATCGATGAAAATGAAGAACAGGATTAAAATCTTGCTTTCAGTGGGCATTTCTGCACTCCTGGCAGGTTGTGGAGAAGGGTCTGTTGGCGAGCTGGTTGGGGTGAGTCAATACGACGGTTGGACGCCCATCACCCCCTACGGTATGAACTATATTCATATGGGTAGCTATACCATGGGGAACAACGATGATGACATCGCTTTCGCGCATTCCAATCGCGCAAAGACGATCTCAGTTGCATCGTTCTACATCGACGACACCGAAATTACCAACACAGAATACCGCCAGTTTGTTCAGTTTGTAGCTGACTCGGTTACGCGTTCTTTCTTGGCTGAAGACGTAGAAGGCTTTGCCATTGAAGATGAGGAGACCGGAGAGGTTACCATCAACTACGATGCGGAAATCGATCCCGAGAACGAAGATCAGGCAGAGGCTCTCAAGCGCATGTACATCGCCGATGAGGAGCGCTATTACGGCAGAGCCGATCAAGACCCAAGGGTGTTGAACTATAAATACTACACCATCGACCTGAAAGACGCGGCCAATAAGTCAACCCGCGACAATATGCAAGACAACGTGAACTCCAAAGGTGAATCGCGTCCCGTATTATCGCACAACAACCGCTCCAAGTATATCATCGAAGAGATCATCAATGTTTATCCAGATACTTTGGTTTGGATAAGCGATTTCGTTGGGTCTTATAATGAGATGATGACCGAAAATTATTTCTGGCACCCCGCTTACGATGATTATCCGTTGGTAGGTGTTACATGGTCTCAGGCTCGTGCCTTCAACGTATGGAGAACTCGATTAATGAACAGCTGGAAAATTAGTCGCGGTGATTTGGAAATGCCTTCTTTCCGTCTGCCAACGGAAGCAGAATGGGAATACGCGGCCCGCGGTGGTCTGGAACTCAGCCAGTATCCATGGGGAGGACCTTATTTGAGAAACCGTCTGGGATGTCCGCTAGCTAACTACAAACCGCTCCGCGGTGACTATATCGATGATGGTGGATTGTTTACCGTTAAGGTTCAAACCTACGAGCCAAACGATTTCGGTTTGTTTGAAATGGCCGGTAACGTAGCCGAATGGACCTATACCGCCTATGATCCAACGGTGTATGAATTCAGCTCTGAACTGAACCCTGAGTATCAGTACGACGCTAAGAAATTTGATTTGCCCGAGCGCAAGCGCAAAGTGATTCGCGGCGGGTCGTGGAAAGATATCCCTTATTTCCTGCAGTGTGGCACACGTGCCTATGAGTACCAAGACTCGGCAAAAGCTTATATCGGCTTCAGATCTGCCATGTCTTACCTAGGTAGAGGTCAAGATCCGAAACTACAAGACTAATTCACCCATTACACACTAGATAAAAACCAGTTTGATATGAAACCAGGAAGCAAAGGTTGGAAGAACTTTATGGCTAAGCTCTACGGTATTGGAGCAGCTGTTGTAATCATTGGAGCTCTTTTTAAAATTGAGCACTTACCCGGATCCAGTATTATGCTTTTCGCCGGTCTAGGTACCGAAGCCGTAATTTTCTTCTTCTCTGCATTTGAAAAACCACACGAAGAACCAGATTGGTCTTTGGTGTATCCTGAACTAAACGCTTCGCACGATGATGTGGAGGAATTGGAAGAAGCCATCAATCCTAAACACAATACCCGCAACAATGGCAGAGGCGGTTCTGTTACGGAGGCGCTCGACAAAATGTTGGATGACGCTAAAATTGAACCTCAATTGATTGAAAACCTCGGCAACGGACTGCGTTCGTTGGGAGAGCAGGCGGCTAAACTCAACACCATCGTTGATGCTTCTGTTGCAACCAATGAGTACACCAGCTCGTTGAAAGGGGCCTCCGAAAAAGTCTCTGAGCTAGCTGACACTTACCAAAAGGCTTCAGGTACGCTAGTTGGACTTTCGGATACTTCTGAGTACGGCAAATCGGCTGGCGAAGGACTACTCCGCTTAACCAAGAACCTTAACGCATTAAATGAGTCGTATGAACTTCAATTGCGCGGCGCCACCGATCAATTGAAAGTGGCCAATGAAGCTTTCTCTGGTGTAGGCGAATTGATTAGAAACCTCAATGATTCTGTTTCGGATACAAAAATGTATCGCGATAATATCGCCGAGCTTTCTAAGAACCTAGCATCTCTGAATGCAGTTTATGGCAACATGTTGGCGGCAATGACCATTAAACCTGGTTTCCAGTCGTAAAATATAACTCATCGAATACTAACGCATAAACATTCAAACTGAATGGGTGGTGGTAAGGAAACGCCGAGGCAGAAGATGATTGGTATGATGTACCTCTTCTTAACTGCTCTACTGGCGCTAAACGTATCTAAAGAAATCATCAACGCCTTTGTGGTTATAAACCACGGCATTGAGGAGACCAACTCGAACTTTTCTTCGAAGTTGAGTTCTCAATATGCTGGGTTCAAAGCAGCGTACGACAAAAATCCGGTGAAAGCCCAGAAATACTGGGATCAAGCCCAAAAGATCAAGGAGGAATCCAAGAAGGCAGTAACCTATTTAACGGAGCTCAAGGCCCGTATCGTGGCCTTTTCTGCCGAAAAGGATGCTAATTTGTTCAAGAAGTACATCGGAAAAGACGCTAACGGGGAAGATACCCTGGTAAACCTGAAAGATTTTGACAAAAAAGACGACTACGATTCACCAACGTATGTACTGATCGGCGGCGATCCAGCTAGCCCAACCAAGGATCCCTTCAGTGCCTACGATATGATCCAGAAGCTAACCGCTTACAAAAAGGTGCTTCAAAATGCTTGCTCTGACAACAAAGCGATGGTGAAACGTTTCGAAGAGGCCTTTGCGTTTAAGGATGAGAAAAATCCCGACGGCAAAATGGAGCCTTGGGGAGTTTACAATTTCTTCCACTCTCCGGTAGTGGCTTC
>DASUEB010000141.1:0-2772 GCA_036275295.1 Luteibaculaceae bacterium
GATTTACACTTCTATTTCACGGCTGCCTCTGGGCAAGCAGGCGCAACGCTCTTTGGTCATCAACCTAAACCCCAGCCAAGCCATCAATCCGCCGCTAAAGGGCGCAGCTACATATACCCAAAGGTGGGTGAAATGACCCGCTACCAAAGCGGGTCCGATCGATCGCGTGGGATTCATCGAGGCCCCGGTGAGCGGACCAGCTACCAAGGCCTCTAAAAAAATTAAGCCCCCCACGCCAGCCCCTATCAGGACAAGCGAACATCGGCCGATATAAACCATCGAAAGAACGGTGAAAACCAATAAAAAGGTCAACAACGCCTCTATCCAAAAGGCCTCGGGCACACCCACGGCTGGGCGTGTTAAACCCAGCGCCTCGAAGCCAGGGAAAATCATCGACAAGGTGAAACTCGCCAAAAATGCCCCCAGCACCTGCGCCAAGCAGGCGGTAATTAATGCGCTCCGATTGATCGTTCCCAATGCGTAAAACACCCAAGAGACCACCGGATTAAAATGTCCACCGCTCAACGGGCTGAAGGTCCAAATAGACAAAGCTACCGACACCCCAAAAGCCAATGAAATCCCTACATGGCCCACGGCACTCGGATAGGCTGCATTGAGCATCGCCGCTCCCGTGCCAAAAAAGACAATGACAAAGGTCCCCAAGGCCTCGCCAAATAATCGACTATGCGGTGTAATGGACATGAGCAAGCTTTAATTTAATACGCCAAGCGCAGCATATCGGCATAGGCATTGGGCAACACGCTGGCTTCCACCGCCCGAGCCGCCTGTTCCACGTCGTAAGTAAATCGCTGAAACGTTACGTTTACTCCATCGGCCGTCAGCAGCGTGCTGTGCTGATCTAACTCAATGATGACATAACAACCTCGTGGATCGCCGTCTTTGGGTTTGCCAATGGATCCGAGGTTGATGGCGTGGCGATAGCACTTGGACTCTTCATCCCACAACACGCGGTGAAAGGGTTTGTGCGTGTGGCCGAAACACATTACATGGGCTTGCGCTTGTTGCATGATGCGCAACAAACTCTTCTCTTCGCGATCTTCGAAAAGGTATTCATTAATTTTGCGCGGACTGCCGTGCACCATCAACAGATGTAAGTTGTCGTCATTGAGCTGGTACTCCAATCGGATATGAGCAGGCAAGCGGCGCAGATATGCGCGCTCCCAATCGCCCACCGCTGCGTTGGTGAAGGCAATCGATTGTTTGCCCATCGCCTGATCTTCCTCGGTCTTGTATGCACATCCGCATTCGTCGGAGGTCCGACCGATTCCGAAGTCGTAATTCCCAGCAATGGTGGGTATTTTGCGTTTGTGAATCTCGCGGATAACCTCATTGGGCCAGATGTTGTAACCCACTAAGTCGCCCAGGCAGTAGATAGCATCTAGATCCTGGCTGTCGGTTTCTTCAAAAAATCGGGTTAATGCCGGTAAATTGGCGTGGATATCGCTGAATAATGCAATTTTCATTTCTCAACCTTTTATGAACAGCAACCGCTTCCGGGAGCGCAGGCGCTAGCCTGCAAATCAGCTAATTGAACCTTGGCTTTTACTCCTGCAGGTACACAGGCGTCGATGGCCAAACACGCCGTTTGCGTGGCCATTAACTCGAAAACACCGTCGGCGCGAACCTCAAGGGCGAATTTGCCAATCGTCTCCTGTTGGTATTCCACCTCAACGGGGGCGTCGGGCAACCCTAAGCGCTCTTCGGCCATTTCTACAATGCGCAAGAACTTATCTGCAGATAAGCGGTGATCTGTATCGCTGTCGAACCAAAGTTGCATGCTGATGCGCTCTTCGTGACGAACCTTGCCGCCGCAATCGATAAATGAGCGGCGATTAACGCCCACTTCGGTTAAATGCACATGAAGCGGAATCGCGGCCCCGCGCACCTCAAAAAGCAGTTGTTCGGCCTGAGCCAGATGGTTTTTTAATTCAGATAGTAACATATCGCTGAAATTAGCAGCACAAGTCGTCGCCACAGGCGGCATCTTGCACCAGTTGTTGAATAAATTGATGAATCGATTGAAGTTTGTCGGTGTCAAGGCAATAACAAATCGACCTGCCCTCCACGCTGCCTTTGATGAGTCCTACTTTTTTGAGCTCATTGAGGTGCTGACTAACGGTGGGTTGCGAGAGCGGGAGCTGATCGACCAAATCGCCGCATACGCAACCTTTGGTTTTGCTTATGGCTTGCAGAATGGCGATGCGTGCCGGGTGGCCCACCGCTTTGATCAGCAAAGCCATATCTACCTGCTCATCGGCATATGAATCGGTTTTGGTAATGCCCATTTTTGAGTAATTAATATTGCAATATTACGATATATTTTGAATGTGATACGTGATACCAGCCTTCGCTAAAGCTTCGGCTGACGAGGGGTGATACCAGCCTTCGCCAGGTGACCGAGCTTGTCTAGGTCATGGCTGCGGCGATTAAAAGTTTGTCGAGGTCGAGGCTTCGGCTGGTGAAAGGTGAAACGTGATATGTGATACGTGATACCAGCCTTCGCTTGGTGACCGAGCTTGTCTAGGTCATGGCTGCGGCGATTAAAAGTTTGTCGAGGTCGAAGCTTCGGCTGGTGAAAGGTGATATGTGAAACGTGATAAGATGCATCCCACGGGGTTTGGCTCGAGAAGGGCGATACAATATTCCGGCGTTCATAGGAGCTTCGGCTGGTGAAGGGTAAGATGTTAGGGTGGTTTTGGATTTTTACGCCAGAAAAAGCATAAAAGGAGCGATTTGGCTCTGAAAGCAGCT
>DASUEB010000142.1:0-37702 GCA_036275295.1 Luteibaculaceae bacterium
TTTTTAGTTTGTGTCGCCCGGGTGGTGGAATTGGTAGACACACAGGACTTAAAATCCTGCGATCATTGCGATTGTGCGGGTTCAAGTCCCGCCCCGGGTACTAGAAAGAGGTTGACCGTACAGGCAACCTCTTTTTTTTGCTCGTTAAGCAATGGTTTGTGCTCTGTAATCTGGATGAAGATGGTTGAGGAAAGCTTCCAGTATGAAGTATCCGCAATCATATAATAATTACCTTCATTTCCGTTGTAGTTGTTTCTCTCAGCATGAAAAACCACCTTCTACTCTTTATTCTTTCGTTCAACCTAAGCGCTTTTGGACAGCCCGGCGGAGGTGGAGGCATGGGAATTGGCGGATATTATGATGAAACAGGTCGATGTCTCCATTGTGATAAAGAATTAGAAGTCCGAATCTTTAACATCCTCAATGAGATGGCTGTAAGCGAAAATTTTGAGAGCACCCTTTTCTCGCTTGAAAACAGTCACAGTTACCGGCCATCCGCATCGTCCAACCAGCGATTACTCATCTGCTGGAGAAAAGACACCATGGTGGTCGACATGTTAGGAATTGTGGATGAGAATCCGATGGGATACTCAGAAAGTGTTGAAAGAATAATTTTTAAGCCGGGTTATTACAGCTGTGACAGAGATTTTAATAGTGAAGACCAGCGTCACCTGAAATGGGTAAGCAATAATTTCCCGAAATTCCCTCCGTTACCCGACTCTATTCCTGCAAGTTATTATCGAGAAAGAGGTATTGGATTTGAGGACCGCGATCTTTTTGATTTTGCCATTCAGGATTATCATCAATCAAAAGAGTACATCCACTTATTCTGGCTCTACGATAGACTAAATCAGCCGGATAGCGCCATTAAATACATCAGCAATTTGATTGATGACCCCACAAACCCATCGCGATCCATCATGGCATCCTTTCGCGGAAAAGTTTTCGAAAAGCAGGGAAGAATTAAAGAGGCCGTTAACGACTATGAAACATATTGCTTTGATCCTTACGTCCGCTTTCAGGGCGACCGCGAAATCCTTCATGCGGAAACTTTGCGATTCTACCAACTCAATGATAGTTTGGGAGCCATAAAAAAATTAAAACAAGCTCTAGATATCGTTCCTGAATACTCACCCCAGCGTGGAAATCATTACGGAACGAGCAAACATATCTTATACACCCTGGCCAAATTTGAAATGCAACTGGGATGGAAAGAAGAGGCCTTCAAACATTTGCGAATGCACTTTGAACGCAATGCTGGAAACGGGAACTACGATGACCCATCGATTCCAGAGTATTTAGACTCTTTGATCAGAATATACAAAAACAACCCAGATCTTACATTTGCAAAGGCAATTGCCAGAATGAACTACCGCAAAACTCGGTATGAGAACCCTTTAGATGATTATTTTGAGGCACTTAAAATCCTCTCCAAAGCAAAGAAATTGGGTTTTCCAGCATATAAATTCTATTTCATCCAAGCCAAACTCTACCGGCAAATCAGCTACCAGAAAGAGGTGTACATGAATAAGGCAATAGAGTCGGTAAACAAATCCATTTCTCTAGAACCAGACTTCCCCTTCAGTTACCTAGACAGGGGGGAGTATATGTCTCACTCAGGCACGCGTTTTACAGACGAGGACATTAAAAAAAACTGGCAAAAATTCACTGAACTCATACCAAAATGGAAGTTTGAAACATATTAGCCTTCATATTAACCGCGAAAGTGCCTTTTATAGTAGGTCTATGGGGTTCATTTTTAAATTGCTGTAGTACCGTAGTGATCCATGTACTCTGTTTTACAAACAGTGTTCCAATTCTACCAGAAATCTTTTAAAACAATTGGATCCTGATTATCAACTGTTTATAATTACCAAATACTCTGGTCTAAATTTAATGAAAGGCCAATCATTGAATTTTAAGAAGTCGATGGTATGCAATTCGTATCAAATTGCAGACTAAAAGTTAAAAAAAACTTGGAGGATATGAAGTGAAAAGGTTAACCTTTGAACATAGAAACAAAGCGCAAATGGACTTACAATTAAATTATATTAACTTCAGCACTGTGCCCAAGTTGATGACTAGAGAACGCCTATCCTATCTATTCTTTTGCAATCGGGTAATGTGAATTATTGATCGAGAGGATATAAAATCCCTCTCTCAGATCAGTAAAATCAATGTAATCACCAAAGAAGCCCTGCTTCACAATTCTTCTATTGTTATCTGAAATAGAGTATCTTACATTTTTCAACTCTTGGTTGGAAAACAAAAACATACTTACTGGATTAGGGTAAAACAAAAGTTTCTCCTCCAATTTCGAGCTAGAACCATCAATTCCAGTTGTAAAATTACATTCATTAAAATTAGGGTTTTGATAGTACTCATTGCCATTTAACTGCAAACATTGCAAGCTAAATATACTTGGGGCCGTGCTTTGCATTGGAACAAATTTGTAGAAAGGGTGATATGTTGAACCAACGCCTTCAATCCAGTACATATCAACAATAGCACTATCATTACCGTCATAACGTTTGATATGAAATTTTCTAGCCACATTACTGTTAAATGAAATTGAATCTATGCTGTGAACCCAAAATTTTCTTCCAAGTATTAAAAATGAGCCTGTATCTCCAACTTGTAAGTTAAAGTCATACAACAATTGTTCCTCTTCACTGCAATTCGGTGCTTTTTTGAAAAGAACTTTTTTTGATGAAACTCTGACAAAAATAATACTGTCAAGGCTGATCATTTCCGGGGGAAGAATAAGCTTGGAGTATGATTCATTACATAAGCTAGTATCTTTCTCGTAGTAGTATTTCCACGTTTGTTGCGGTACATTATAAAAATTGTAGGTACCATAAACACCCCAGACAGGATTATCGGCATATAACGGAAAACTGTGCGATTGAGAAAAAACACTGTGAAAGTGACTTAGTATAATTAACCCCGCAAGAAGAGTTTTATTCATGAATAACAATAGAATTGTACTTACCGAAAATAAAACATAATACCTAATGGCGACTAAAAAGTTCAACAATCGGCAACAATGTGGAATTCACTCAGCCAATTAGAATCTGGTATAGACGACATTTGAAATATTCATTCCCTTTTAAGCATTAGGAGAAACGGGCGAGGTACGACGACCAGCTTGCAAATTTACCTGCTAGCGGATCCACCCCCAAAAACCTACCCAAATTAGGGTCATACATCCGCGCTTGAGCGTAATCGAGTTGAGATTCTTGGTCGCGCTGATACCCAGTAAACTGATAACGGTCTTGAGCCCCGTTGACGTATTCACGCGCTATTTTTCCAAAGGGAAGGTTATCGTGTAGGGTTCTAACGGTGTATTGCGGGGCATTGTTTACCACGCTCGCGCTGTAGCTGATTCGCGTTGAACCCAAGTGGTCGTGTACGGTGAAAATGGGTGCAGGGAGGGAGCTTGTTTTTGCCAATTCGCGGGATGTTGAAGGGTGAAAACGAATTTGAATATACTGAAAAAAATTGATAGCGAAGGGTTATAAACGGCGCGGATTACCTTGCTTATATGGCGGGTTGTATCAAGAGAAGTTTGCCGTCTACCCATAAGCAGTTGAGTTTACACGGAGGATTAACTAAATATCCCAGTAAAATTTCGCTGCCATAAACGATAAAAAACAAATTCACCCGTTACCTTAGCGTAAATCTCATTTGGATCGAGGTGTGATCAGTGATATATCCTCGAGTAGCGCAATAAAGTTCATAACATGGAAGGCTTTCTTCAGAATGGTGATGATTCAATGGCTTGGGCATTCATTTTTGTCGGATTCATCTACATGTCAATGTACCTTGGGTTTGTCAGGCTCATTGCGGTATTAATGATCAGAAAAAAGTCACTTCGACGGGGACTATTGTTCGCAAGCCTAGCCAGCATAATCCCTAATTTTTATTGGTACGTTTTCACTCAATCCATTTGGCCCATTCTATTCTTGTTTTCCGCCTTCTTTTGCTTCGTATGGCTTATTTTCTCTCGAAACAAAGACGCTGGTATTGCTGACAAACACCCCCATCTGTAACTGACCCTTGATTCTTAGATTCAATGGCGTTTGAACTTGAACAAACAAGGCCAAAAGGGCATAAAAAACCAACATTTCCCATTGCACTGATCCAGTAAGTTTGAAAAACTTGTTTAGCTGACAAGAAAGTCTGCAACATTTATCCTAAGGAGCTTATACGTAAGCCTACAGCAGGATGTTGAAGGGTGAAAACCTACATGGATATACTAAATAAATTGATAGCGTGTGGGTGATAAAATGACCAAGAGAGCTTGCATCACTCCCCAACCCACGTTTGATGTTCTCCTTGGGTACGTTAGTACTCGTGGGTGGGATTTGGTATTGTATCTTCTAATTGGGTAAATCGGGTAAGACTCAATACCCACTGTCCCTTGGCTAATATCACTCCATCGCCAACTGAATCATGTAAAGCCTTCTGCCGTGCCATTTACAGCCAAGCTCTTGATCGCAATCTAAGGAGTTCAGGCCGTATTCCGACTTCTCTTCGAACTCGGTAAATCCCACCGCAAGTGTATTATAAAGGCGATAGGAGGAGAATTGTTTGTCGTATCCCATTTTTTGTATCACATCCAGAGGCGCCATTTGTATCCCGAAGGCAATCCACCCAACTGGCAAAAAAATGGGTCGATCTTGCAGATCGATTTCAATCCAACGGTTTGGCTTAAAGAAACTCCACTTGGGCTGCACGAAAATAGAATCGCCCAAGAAATCTTTGATGAGGTTGCCAAGCGAATCAGCTGAAAAAATCTTGACGAAGAATGGCTTGGGTTGGCTTCGCGCCGAAGGATCCCCATCGATATATACCCGCAAAGACTTGAGTTTGCGCCAACCCACAACTGACGGATGACATTGGATATTTAGCGCCATATGCCCAAAATGTATACCCGCTGTACTCCTACTTCGAGCAGACAGATTGCCCAATTGAACCGGCGTACCCGCAGATATGATTACCTCTGGCAAATCTCGCTTTTTAACCCCCAAGTCATTCCGATCTTGCCCGGCAACCACCTTGACACCAAGCAAAACAAGAAGAACGACCCCTATGGGCTGTCCAACATTTAGAAACCAGTTAGCAACCACCCTCGCTCCTATCAATATCGAAACACCACGCCAATGGATGCCGCCAAAATGCTTCTGTCGATGGTGGCCGGTTGAGCCGCCTGATAAAAGAAGTAGTCGTTGCCAAAAGAAGTCTGCGACAAGGCCGCATCGATCGAAAAGGTTTTGAAGGCATAACCCAATCCAAAGGAATACGTGCTCATCGCCGTTTCGGCATTGCGGAACTCGGTTTTGATGGGATTCGACTGATATTGATACCCTCCTCTAAGGCTTAACTTACCGAATTTATACTCACCACCCACCTTGATCTGATTGACACCGGTGAGGTACTGTTGGATGAGGCGGTTGTTGCTACTCAGGTCGTACTGATTGAAGTCGCCGCCGGCGTTGCTCACATTCTTAAATCGCGCTCCGTTGTAATCTTGTATGTTAACATCAACCGAGATCAAGCCCTTCTGACCAAAGATATAGGCAACACCTAACCCGGTTCTGCTGGGGGTTATGGTTTTGTAGACCATTTGAAAAAGATCAGATCGCGCCTCATACGGCGAAGCTTGGTCGGCATATTTGGTGCTCATATCGGCATTGAACAATTGGTTCATTCGATACGATGTTGGGGTTTGATAGGAAAACGCGAGGCGCAAGCCCTGTGTAGCTCGGTAGATAACCCCAAACTTTCCATTGACACCCGAACCCTCGGTCGAAATCCCGTAGTTGTAAGTAAACTCCGTGATGGGTGCACCGGCGCTGGGATCTGATTCGGTGTAGACGTAATTGGTGTTGTGTCGAATCCCCGTCAGTCCAATGCCGGCACCTACATACAGTTTATTGGTGTAGTTACCCCCAATACTGAATACGCTCTCGCCAATCCGTCCGGTGTTGCTTTGTCGGTATTGGTGTTCCATCTCACCGGTGCCGAACGAGGTGGTATACAGGTTTCCAGGTGAAACGGTATCGGGGTCGATCAAATAGGTTGTGTAGGCCAAATAACTGGTTAAAGGCAGCTCATCGACCAAGTTTCCCTCGGGTATACCATTGGCGTCGGCGGCGAACTGATCGGCGAGTGAATACTGATTGGTGGCTCCGCGAAAGGTTTGGTCGAAGTTGAAGTCGCGCAGTCGGTTGTAGCTGTAACTCAAGTTGACCATCCGCCAGTTGCTGGTTTCATCGACCGGAATGGTGGAAACGATGCCGAAGTTTCCCACATTAAATCGCGGACTGAAATCTTCGGTAGCACGGTCGAGATATCGGTTGGTGCTGAGCATCGACTGAAGTCCTACGCTGAAACTGATTTCGTTTTTCAGAAAAACAGCGGTCGATGCCGGGTTGTACGAAATGGAGGTCATATCGCCTCCCAGGGCATTGAAAGCCCCACCCATACTGAGGAATCGCGCTGATCCAGAGGGCTGGAACCAGGTGTAGTTGACGATGTCTTGCTCGTTTTGGGCGTGCAGACGGGATCCAGCCCCTGCTGCCACGAGCAGAGATAATAATGCGATTGATTTTTTCATAACAGTCTATTAACGTGGTCTGGCAAAACCTCCGCCACCGCCGCCGCGAATGGCACCGCCGCCGCCGGGAGATCCGCCTCTGTATGACGGGGCCGATGGGGCTGAAGGTCTTTCGGATGGACGAGCTGAAGGTCTTGAAGGACCGTCGAAATCGCGGTTGCGAGGTTCGTAGGATGGTCGTTCACTGGGACGAGGTGTCGGTTGACGGTAGTTGCGCTCGCGGCCGGGGTTGTAGTCGGTCGACGGGCGGTATTTCGGATTGATGCCTCCGTCGCGGCGTGGACGCACATTGCCTGAGCCGGGATAACCGTCGCGCGATGGATTAACCACGCCAGGGTTAGCTGTAATCCCCGAACGGGAAGGACGGGTAAATGAGCCCCTGCGGGAAGAAAGTCCATTTTCGTAACCGCTCCTGGCGCGACCTTGCACTACATAATTGCGATTGTCGTTGAAGGCGAAATAATTGCCAAATCCGCCATACCCCCAATACGGATTGTAACCAAACCAAGGGTCGTACCAAAACGGGCTGTTCCATCGACTGTACCAGGGATCAAACCACGGGTCGTTCCAGTATCCAAAACCAGGACCAAACGCTCCGTATCCGAAGCTTAGACCAAATCCCCAGTTGTTGAAAGGCCCGCCAAAACCACCTGCAAACGGGGTGTAATAACCCAGGCTAAAGGAGGGGCGGAAAAACGGATTGTATCGGCGCCCATACACATTGATGTTGTTGATATAAGTGGTTCCAAGAGCGGGATCGTAGTAATCGACCTCGCTTGGATCCTGCGATTGACTCTGCACGGAGGTGGTATCGTAATACGACGGCACCTCTTGCCTAACGGTCCGCGGACGGCGCTTTATCTCAGCTGTTCCGTAAATAGGGTCTTGAGCCCATGACGAAGCAACTACACCAAGCCCTGCGACCAAACTAAACCATGCTGCCTTTTTCATATCTCTTGTCTTTCGATTAACACATACCTTTGGAAGCGCAAAATGACACTTACAATCGACTATCTTTGTCGACCCTAAAGATACAAATATCGTACCAAAATTTTTCCCAATATGAGTGAAAAAATAACCCCTCGTTCTACAGATTATTCACAATGGTACAACGAATTGGTTGTAAATGCCGACCTCGCCGAACATTCGGATGTGAGAGGATGCATGGTCATCAAACCCCATGGCTATGCAATTTGGGAGAAAATTCAGGCGCAGCTCGACAAAATGTTCAAGGAAACCGGGCACGTAAACGCCTATTTCCCCTTATTCATTCCTAAATCATACCTGAGCAAAGAGGCCAGTCACGTGGAGGGCTTTGCCAAGGAATGCGCCGTGGTTACCCACTACCGCCTCAAAGCATCACCCGATGGCAAAGGGGTTGTTGTTGATCCCGACGCTAAATTGGAGGAAGAGCTCATTGTGCGCCCTACCTCAGAAACCATCATCTGGAATACCTATAAAGGCTGGATACAAAGTTATCGCGACTTACCCATCTTGGTTAACCAATGGGCCAACGTAGTGCGTTGGGAAATGCGAACGCGTTTGTTCCTCCGCACCGCAGAATTTCTCTGGCAAGAAGGACATACCGCGCATGCCACGGCAGAAGAGGCCATCGCCGAGACCCGCCAAATGCTCGATGTCTATGCCGATTTTGTGGAGAACTTTATGGCCATTCCGGTCGTGAAGGGCGTTAAAACCCCCAACGAGCGATTTGCCGGTGCACTTGATACGTATTGCATCGAGGCACTTATGCAAGACGGAAAGGCGCTACAAGCTGGAACCTCACACTTCTTGGGTCAAAATTTCGCCAAGGCCTTTGAAGTGAAGTTCGCCAATAAACAAGGTCAGCAAGAATACGTTTGGGCTACCTCGTGGGGGGTATCCACGCGCCTGATGGGAGCCCTCATCATGACACACAGCGACGACAAAGGGTTGGTTTTACCGCCCAAACTGGCTCCCTTGCAAGTGGTCATTGTGCCCATTTACAAGAGCATGGAACAGTTGGATCAGATTGTAACCAAGGCAAAAGAAATTGCCAGCGACCTCAAGAAAAGGGGAATCAGTGTAAAAATTGACGACGACGACACCAAGAAACCGGGCTGGAAATTCGCAGAATACGAATTGAAAGGTGTGCCCGTGCGCTTGGGCATTGGACCGCGCGATTTGGAAAACAACCAAGTGGAGTTGGCGCGCCGAGACACAGGAACCAAAGAACAGGTGAGCATGTTCGACCTTGGAGCGCAAATTGAAACCCTTCTGGACGAAATTCAGCACAGTTTATTCGAAAAAGCAAAGGCCTTCCGCAGTGCAAAAACCCATGTGGTAAACGATTTTGAGAGCTTTAAGGCGGCGCTCGACGAAGGAGGATTTGTCAGCGCCCATTGGGATGGCACGGCCGAAACCGAGGATAAGATCAAAGAACTTACCAAGGCTACCATTCGATGCATCCCGCTCGACAATCGCCCCGAAGAAGGCAAATGTGTTTTAACCGGACAGCCCTCCAAGGAGCGGGTATTGTTCGCCAGAGCGTATTAAATCAAGAATCATGAGCACACCCACCGAAAACACGGCAGCCTTGTTGCTTCGCAAAGCTGGACTCAAGCAAGATGTCTACGAATCGGCCATTCGGTTTTTTGAATGCCTATCGGGGGCGGCAGCGAAATTGGTTACTGAATTAGAACCCCAAGTGCGCCATGCCGACCAACGCGTAAGGCTGGAGTATATCAGTCCGTCGGATCACGAATTTCAGATGAAAGTAGGCAGCGATGTGCTCATATTTATCTTGCATACCAATGTTTTTCACCTCGATCCCAAGCACCCTTGCTGGAACGAGCAGTATATCAAAGACGACGTGGAGCGGAGTTATTTTGGCATCGTCAATATCTACAACTTCTTGCACGACAGCATCCACTACAACCGCTCAGGTGATGTGGGTTACTTGGTATGCCGCTTGTTTGTCAACAAATGGGGGCATTTTTTCCTGGAAACCCGTCAGGAGGATCAGGTTTCGTGTTCGCTGATTCAAACCGAAGCTTTCACGTTAGACAAGGGCAAGGAAATCATCAACGAGTTGATTCAGTTTGTAACCGAGTTTGATTTGTTTGTTCCTCCCTTCGAGCAGGTGGCTGAGATTACGGTTGATGAGGTGAACGCCGAGGCGCAAACACACAAACTCAAAACGGCAAAACGACTGGGATTCAATTATGGGCTTCACGATTGAAAATTTTTTTCAAAAAAAATTTGCCTCGAATTGAAAACTATGTACATTTGCATCCCGTTAAGAAAACGATACATCAAAACGGCCCGTTCGTCTAGGGGTTAGGACACCAGATTTTCATTCTGGTAACAGGGGTTCGATTCCCCTACGGGCTACAAATTTTCAAGGAAATGGCTAACCATAAGTCGGCAATTAAAAGAATACGTCAGTCTGAAAAAAGACGCATTGAGAACAAGTATTACCACAAGACTACCCGTAATGCGGTAAAAACTCTTCGCGCCTTGAAAGACAAAACGCAGGCAGCTGAGCTGTTGAAGAATGTATCTTCGATGCTTGATAAACTGGCCAAAAGAAACATTATTCACAAGAACAAGGCTTCGAACTTAAAATCTAGCCTTACCTTGCATGTAAATGCACTGTAAGCGTCAACCGCTTACCTTGAAAAGGACCACTTGCTCAGTGGTCCTTTTTTTTTGCCCTAAGCTGAGGGATCTTTGAGCAAAAATGTCATACGAAAACAAGCTCACCGTTAAGATGTGGGCCGAAGACGACCGGCCACGCGAAAAAATGCTGAACAAAGGCGCTCGCTCGCTGAGCGATGCCGAGCTGTTGGCTCTCATCTTGCGCTCGGGTAGTGCGCGGCAGAGCGCCGTTGAGATGGCCGCCCATCTCTTGCATCGATACAACCAGCAACTCGACCAACTGGCCCAAGTGGATCTGCACGACCTGATGGCTATTCCGGGTATTGGCCTGTCAAAGGCATCGGGCATTTTAGCCGCTCTCGAGTTGGGTAAACGCCGTTATCACATCGAAAAACGAGAAATTCCACTCATCAAAACCAGTCGAGACGCCTATCTGCTCGTCAAACCTCACCTCGAAGAGTTAAAACACGAGGAATTTTGGGTGATCTACCTCAACCGAGGCAATCGATGCATTGACATTTACCAACACAGCAAGGGCGGCATGACGGGTACAGTGGTTGATACCAAATTGCTGCTCAACCAAAGTGTCAAGCTGCTGGCCAGTGCCATCATCTTGGCGCACAATCACCCCTCAGGGCAGCTCAAACCGAGTGATCACGACCTGCAGCTCACCCGAAAAATCAGAGAGGCCGCTACTTTGTTTGATGTGTCGGTGATTGATCACATCATCGTGGCCGGCGATGACTATTTCAGTTTCGCCGATCAGGGACTCTTGTAGCCACTCCAGAGCAATCCCTGAAAAGCTGTTCCATTTGGCTCGCGCATGGCAAACTGCCGCTGCAAACAAAAAGGCAGACTTGCAGCCGCCCCCCCTTCTCAGTCGCAGGCTACATCAGAACCACAGGAGCGGCAAAACAAGGACCAGATGTTTGCGCATGCAATGGATGCGCATGGTGTGAGGGAAAACGCAAGGAATTGGCCGGGAATTCGGAAAAATATCGGAAATTTCCGCAACCATGGATCATACCCTTGTTGTTTATGCGGAACAGGCATCGCAGCGGCTGTGCTACGTATTAGACTATCTCTTTGTACAGCAATACCAAATAGGCTATCGCTTGGAGACTCCTGCGTCGGGGGGAGATCCAGCGGTTAGCGACATCAACTACTCCAACCGACCGGGGGGTAAGATGCACATCGCACCTCAGGAATTGTTATTTGAGCGCGGCTTGCGCCGATGCGAGCCCCGGGCCATGAACTGGGAGGGTTTTACCGTACCGCGTTTTGGTGATGATCCCCACGAAACGTTTGACCTTTTTGCCTCGGTTTTTTTCTTGCTCAGTCGATACGAAGAGCATTACTTTCCCAAAACCGACGTGCACGGTCGACCGCTGCCCGATCGCCTCTGGCAGGTGCGCTATGCAGAGGCCCGCGTACCGGTGCTCGACCAGTGGGTCAATGCCTTTGCCGAACATCTCAACCTGCAGTTTGGCCTGTCTATCAAAAAACCGGCTTTCACATGCCTTTCGACCCTTGATATTGACAATGGATATCGATTTAAAGGAAAGGGATGGAAACGCGCGTTGGGAGGATCTGTCAAAGACATAAAATCTCTGCAGTTCAAGCAACTGCGAGAGCGATGGTCGACCTTGTTTGCATTACGCAAAGACGACTTCGACATTTACGACGAACTACTGGCATGGCATCGACAGTGGTCGATACCGCTTTGCTGTTTTATTCTCAACGCCAAAAAAGGGGGGCACGATCACGGTTTACCCAGAAATAGCAAAGCATTGCGGCGCATTGTACAGAAATTACAGCGCGGGGGAGCCGCAATAGGTATACACCCTTCCTACTCCAGTAATCGTCACGCAGAGCGATTCACCAAGGAGGTGAGTGGATTATCGCAAATGGCGGGGACGCCCATTACCCAATCGAGGCAACATTACCTGCGGATGCAAATCCAGCAAACCTACACCCGATTGTTGAGTCAGGGTATCAAAGAAGACTTTACCATGGGGTTTGCGCCGGTTCCGGGCTTCAGAGCGGGAACTTGCAGGGCATTTTACTACTACCACATGGAGGAAGAGCGCCAGACCGACTTATTGATCAGGCCCTTTGCCATCATGGAAGGAACATTAAAAGATTACATGGGTGTTCACGCCATCGATGCCCTGTCGCATATCTTGCCATTGGTGCAGCAGGTGCAACTGGTTGGGGGTTGTTTCATTTCCATCTGGCATGAGGCGCAGCTCGCCGAGCGCTCGCGATGGAGGAAGGTCTATTTGGAATTGATGGAATACCTATCGCAACAAAACCGATCTAACTGACATGGGGTTGAAATGGATCGATCGGGCGGACTTGGACAGATCGCGTTGGCAACAGGAGACCGCTGCGTGTGAAACGCCATTTGCCTATGATTGGGTTCTCGACAGCGTTTGCGAAAATTGGGCGGTCGTTGGCCGCGAAGAGGGCCATTTTCTGAAGGCCTTTGCCTTTCGCCGGAAATGGGGATTTTCGTGGGTCTATCAACCGTTTTTTGTGCGATTGATCGAACCGATTCAAGAACCAACAGCAGCGGAATGGCGCGCCATCTATCGGTTGTTGGATTCGAGGACCCGGTATTGGCATTTTCAGACCTCATCAACCGCAGCCCCGGAGGCTGTGCCGGGCATCGCCGTTCATATGCGGCAATATCAGCAGCTAAGCTTAGGATCAACACATGAAGAGAACCGCGCGCGATACAGTCAAAACGCCAAGCGGATTTTAAAGTCAAATAAGGCCGAGAGCCTGGTGATTCGGGACTTGTCGGCCGAGGAGTTTCTATCCTTCTTTCGCAAGCACACGCAGTCGAAGATTGGCGACCTGCGCGAATTGGACATCGGCCGACTTCGGCAGCTTATCCTGACCTCGCTGCAACGGGGTCGGGGCATGGTTACCGGTTGTTTTGACGGGAATGAGCTGTTGGCTTGCGGTTATTTTCTCGAATCAGATCAACGCGCCGTGTATATCAAGGGATCGACATCAGCCGAGGGCCAGCAAAAGGGTGCGATGTATGTATTAATGGATCACGCATTGGCCACGTATACCGGACGGAAATCGGTATTTGATTTTGGGGGATCGTCTATCGAATCGATAGCCGATTTCTTCAAAAAATTTGGTGCAACCGATCATACTTACTACCGAGTAGAGCGCCAACCCTCCTTTTTCGTATCTTTCGCTAGGTGGCTATACCATCACCTGAGCGGCAAATGATTCACATACTATCACACCAAAATTCGGTTTTTCAACAATTTCTGGCCGAGTTGCGCCACGAGGTCCTTCAGAAGGACAGGGCGCGTTTTGTGCGCAACCTCAAGCGAATAGGGCAAATCTTTGCCTTTGAGATCAGCAAAACACTGGAGTATCAGCAGATAGAAGTCCCCTCACCGCTGGGCATTGCCAACATGAAATTGTGCGAGCAGGAAATTGCCATTTGCACCGTTTTGCGGGCCGGACTGCCTCTATACGACGGTTTGATCGATTATTTTGACGAGGCTGATTCGTGTTTCATAGCCGCTTTTCGGCAACATCACCCCGGCAAAGACAGTTTTGATATTGAAGTGAATTACGTTGCTGCTCCTGACTTGGAAGGCAAAGTGGTCATCATAGCCGACACCATGCTGGCTACGGGCGCTTCGATGGTCAAGGTGGTTCAATCGCTCCGGCATTACGGCAAACCCAAAGCCATCCACTTGGTATCGGTCATCGCATCGACCGAAGGCGTTGAATACGTTAAAAACGCTGTTTCGCCGCAGGTTCATCTATGGCTTGGGGCCATCGATGAGGAGTTAACCGCTCAGGGTTACATTGTACCCGGTTTGGGCGATGCCGGTGATTTAGCCTTTGGCAAAAAGGTTTGATTATGATCTGGCGCATTTCCATTGTTTTTTTCACCGCATCTGTTAAATTTCTTTTCGCCCCGCTAACTGCGCGGGGTTTGGGATTCGACTGGCTTACGTGCAGCTTGGCTGTTGCCACCGGGGGAACCACCGGGGTTATGTTTTTCTATTTCCTCAGTGCGCGGATCTTGCAGCGGCAGCTGCTCAGAAAAGCCCGTAAGGCCCTGGAGCCGGGGTATCGAAAACCCAAAATCTTCACCCGTACCAACAAGGCGATTGTGCGGATCAAGCAGCGCTTCGGATTGTTGGGGATGGCTTTTTTGACCTTGCCCTTTATTTCCATCCCGGTCTGCACCATCATTACCACGAAATTCTTCCGACATAAACCCGAGACCCTTCCCATGCTGGTTGTGTCGGTTTTGGTCTGGACGGCCATCTTGACGGGCTCGGTTTATTTTTTCTGAGATGGTACTTTTCTTTGATTTGGATCGCACCCTATGGGATTTCGAGCGCAATTCGCGAAATGCACTGGCCTTATTGTATCAAAAATACGCCCTTGACCAGTTTGGCGTGCCATCGGTAGATCGCTTCAGTGAGGTCTACCACGTATACAACGATCAAATGTGGTTGGCGTATGAAGCGGGAACCCTCGACCGCGAGTCGCTGCGCTGGATACGTTTTTTTCGCACCTTGGAACATTTTGGCATACAGAACCCTTCCATGAGCCGGCAAATCGCCGAGGAGTACATCCAAGTGGCACCTCGACAGTCTCTGTTGATTGAGGGTGCCCAGGAGACCTTGCGCATCTTGCAAGAGCGGTATACGATGCACATCTTGACCAACGGGTTTGGAGAGGCACAGCAAACCAAACTCGAGGCCAGCGGCATACGGGCCTATTTCGGCCAATTGATCCACTCTGATCTGCAAGGGTTTAAAAAACCAGATAAACGCATATTTCAATTGGCCAATGAGATGACCGGCACCAAACCCGAAGCGTGTGTGATGATTGGCGACGATTGGCACGCCGACATCCATGGGGCCTTGGCTGCGGGTTGGAGGGCTATTTGGTACCAAGACGCCCGGAATACGGGGAAAACGGCACCGTGTCAGATTGTAACCCAACTTATCGACCTGCCTCAGCGTTTGGCGCAATACTCAAACGGTCAGTAGTTAACGATGCGATTCTCTCCGGTCCGCCATCCGCTCGTCTTATAGGCGGTTGATTCATCCACCTTCGCTCCTTACCCTTCAAAAAAAAATCCCCGCTTCAAATCCTTGTTTCTTCATGGGGTCTTTGCGGTTGGCAAAGGCTTGGTGAAAAAAAGGTTTTGCAGCGGGGAAAGTAAAGAAAAACAGATGTATTCTGCCCGATTTGTGCACCAGATGGGTTTGCTTTCGTTATTCGGTTTGGGCGGATTCTACGTCAAACCATCCCAATCACATACCGCGACCAAATACCAACTGACGGTACACCCGTTGGGGTTATTGCGTAATGGCTTTGAAATCGGGGTTGCTGCGCAGTTTCACAAATTCCATATCGCCATTGGCCTTGGCTTTGTAAGAAGACTCGGCTGAGATAGCCTTGCTCAGTTTTTCGAGGCATTTGGCGGTATTGCCAGAGCGGTGGTGAATGATGGCTGCTAAATAAAATCCATCGGCCGTGTTTTTATCGGGGCTGGATTCAAGCGCACTGAGCGCTTTGTCGTTTTGACCCGCCAAAAGATGAACCAAGGCGCTGTTGTAGGTATTGTAACCACTCATATTGAGTTGTGCAGCGCCGTATTCGCCGTTCTGCAGCTGTACCAAGGCCAGATTGTACTTGGCCTCGTTGCTGTTGGCAATAGCCGATGAAATGAGCTTTTGAGCTGCGGCGCGATCGCCCTCCAATCGGTTGATTACACCCAAGTTGTTGTTGGCATACAGATTCTCTGCGATGCGGTTCGACTCTTGAAACTTCGATTTAGCGCTGTTGATGTCTTTTTTGTTGAAGGCCAATACGCCGAGGTTGTTTACCGCTCTGAAATCGTTTGGGTACAGTTGGGCAGCGGCTTTGTAGAGGCGTTCTTGCTCCTCGGCAGTGGCGCTGAGTTTGGCGGCGTAAAGCAATTCTTCAACCGAGAGTTTATCGGGGTTTGACTGGGCTAAGGCCATGATTTGCTCATCAGATCTTCCCTGAATTTGGTAGGCTATGGTCACCGTTGAGCGGCGCAACTGAGGCAGGATTTGTTCGGCCACCTCTTCGAAGGTTGCGCTTAGATTGCGTATCTCCTGCTCGCGTTTCTGAGGATCTTCGTACATGGTCAACATACGGAGGATGAGGGCTTTGTCGGCAATCTTTGATTTCTCCATCAAGGATTTGAACCCTTCCCAATCCTCGCCTTTGGGATTGAGGTTGATTACCTGACCGCTGGAAGCTTTCACCTTGCCGTCTTTGAAGAGTTTTAGTACAACCGACTCAGCAGATTCTCCTCTGTCTTTAGCCAGTGATTCGTTGATGCGAAGCTCACCCTCGGGCGAAGCATACGACTCAATAGAGACCGATTGGATCGAATAGTTGGGATTGGAGGCCACGGTTTTCAGGAAGGCCTGCGTTTGTTTAACATCGGCATCGATCAGTTCTTTGCCTTGAACCACGGAGGAGTTAACCAAGTAATTGATGATAAACTCCTGTTCGCTTTGGGTAATTCGCTTGAATTGATCGGGAGCGATGATCACCTTGTCGTCGTTCTTGACCAAAAAAGCGGTGGTAACGGTTCCTTTGCCAATTTCAATGGGTTTGAAATCGAGGGTTTTCTTTCCTTTCTGTCCGCTGATGGCCAGCTGTAACGAAGCTTGTTCCATACCAGCGACGAAGGTAATGGCCCCAGTATAATTTGATTTGCCACCTTGTAGGAAAGAGATTTGCTGATCGTTACCCGGATATTTTTCTCCCTGAAGGGCATAACTTTTGTAAGGAACTACTTTTCCATTGTATACCAACTGGGGTGTAAGGGTCAGTTTGGCGTAGCGATTAAAATAGCGGGCTGGAAATGCGGCATCAATTTTGGCATTTACCTCATCGCCCTTCACTTCAAGGGGATTGGGTGTCAGGGTAAACTGGACCTTGTTGATTTGCTTTTGCATTCTTTTTAGACCGTTGCACGCTGATAGGCTAAATGCGCCTGCGGCAATCAACAATATCGAAGTTGATTTCTTCATTTTCAAACCAATTTTATTTGCAAGTATAGAGAAACTAGGAGGATTAGCAGGGTTTTAGGGTCAAGAATTAGAACTTTTTAAGGCTTTTCTAATTGCGCATGGCCGGGATCGGAGCACTGTTCGAGCAGCTGAGCCAGCGAGCACAGAAAGGTTGGGTGAATGAAATCGGGAATCACCTCAACAAGCGGTAGCAAGGTGAATCGCCTCAGGTGTAAACGGGGATGTGGAACGGTTATTTTGTCGTTCTGGATCATCTGTTGGCCCAGGAAGAGCAGGTCTAGATCGAGGGTTCGGCTTGCATAACCTTCCTGTTGAATGCGCTGTCGACCGGCTTCTTGCTCAATGTGCAACAGGTGATCGAGCAATTGCTCCGCCGTGTGGGCCGTTTCAAAAACCCAAACCTGATTGTAGAAAAACTGTGCGGCATCAAATCCCCAGGGTTCGCTGACACAAAAGGAAGACCGCCTAATGGGCGTTTGACAAAGGATCTCCAATTTACGGCAGGCCTTGTCGATTAGTGCCTTGGTGTCGCCCATATTGCCCCCTGAAAGCACAACAGCGGTGTTAACCGTCGATTTTACCTCTTGCCTACCCTCTTCACCATTCATGTAATACACGTATATTCGGCCTCAAATAAAGCCCCAAATTTGTTACAAACTTACTTTAAAACGCGACGGTCTGTTCCGTCGATAATTGGAAGATCATGAAAGAATTTTTTAAGTTCACCTTTGCCTCAATGTTGGGCACATTCATCGCCGGACTCGTATTGGTTTTTGTGATTGGCGTATTGGTGATAGGCTCCATCATTTCATCGGCCAATGAATTGACCGAACAAAAAGAAGTAACGGTTAAAGAACACAGCGTACTTCACCTGACACTCAACAAGGCCATCGCGGAACATGGAGGCGAAGATTTTGATATACCCCTTCCTCCCTTGTACGACCTGTCGGAGATCGATGCCCTAGACGATGTATTGATGAGCATCGAGAAAGCGGGCAAAGACAGCAAAATTGACGGTATCTATCTCGACCTATCGTATATTCCAGCTGGATGGGCTACCCTGCGCGAGATTCGCGACGCCCTTATCGACTTCAAAAAATCGAAAAAATGGATCGTTGCCTACGGTCAGGTATTTACCGAAGGTGCCTATTACCTGTCGACAGTAGCCGATAAAGTTTACATGCATCCCGAAGGGGGACTGGAATTCAGCGGTATTGGAGGCAACATCACCTTTTACAAAAACGCTGCCGACAAGTACGGTATTGAGATGCAGGTCATCCGCGGAAAAAACAATCAATTCAAAAGCGCTGTAGAGCCTTATCTGTACGATAAAATGAGCGATGCCAATCGACTGCAAACCGAGCGTTACCTCAAAGGTGTTTGGAATGTGGTACTTGAGGATATTGCGGCATCTAGAAAACTATCGGCCGACAGCTTGAACCTCATTGCCGACAACCTCAGTATTTCTTCTACGGCCGATGCGGTTACTTTGGGACTGATAGACGGTTTGAAGTACAAAGATGAAATGGAAACTGAATTGGCCAGGGTGGCCAAGGTAACATCGTACGATGACCTCGAGATGGTGAGCTTTAGACGCTACAAAAAAACCATCGCCAAGGGAACCGGCGATTATAAAAAAGAAAAAATTGCTGTGATCTATGCAGAGGGTGCCATCATAGATGGCAAGGCCCCGAAAGGATCTATCGGCGGCGATAATCTGAGCGAAGAAATTAGAAAGGCCAGAAAAGACAGCAAAGTAAAAGCGGTGGTTCTTCGCGTGAACTCGCCCGGAGGCAGTGCCTTGGCTTCAGACGTGATTTGGCGAGAAGTAGAACTGTGCAAAAAGGTGAAGCCCGTTGTGGTGTCTTTTGGCGATGTTGCCGCATCAGGTGGGTATTATATTTCAGCGGGTGCCAACAAAATCTTTGCACAACCCAATACCATCACCGGATCCATCGGGGTGTTTGGGGTGTTGCCCAACGCCAAGAAACTGGCCAACGACCTGGGTGTAACATTCGACGGTGTAAAAACCAACAAACACGCGGATATGGGCTCACCATGGCGAGCCTTAGACCCCGAGGAATACTTGCTCATCCAGAAAAGTGTTGATCAGGTGTACGACAAATTCCTCACCGTGGTCTCCAAGGGCAGAAACAAAACCAAGGAAGCGGTTGACTCAATTGGACAGGGCCGTGTGTGGGTGGCCACCGATGCGCTTGAGCTGGGGTTGGTTGACGCCATTGGCGGTGTTGACGAGGCTATTGCCGAGGCTGCGAAAATGGCCAAACTAGGCGATTACCGTGTGGTGCGCCTTCCCGAAACAGAGGACTTCTTCAAGCGATTGATGAACGAAATTTCAGGCGAGCAAATTCAGGCTCGTATCATCAAAAACCACATGAGCCAATTCCCTGAATTGTATCGCCAATTTGAGCAGATTCAAACCATTGCGAAGACATCGGGGGTGCAAATGCGCTTGCCGTATTTAATTGACATTTCAAAATAAAACCGCGTTAACCCCAATGCATAGAAGGGCCGGAGCCACTCCGAGCCCTTTTTTATTTTACCGTAATGTGATAACCGGCATGCGAGCGAAGGTTGATGACCCGGTTCTGATCCAGCAGCAGGTATTGGCCTTTCACCCCTTGCAACTGTCCTTCAATGCAGGCTTGTTTATCAAAGCCAACGCTGCTCACTTTCGCGGGGTACGATAGAACGGGGTAATGGAGTTCCTGCACGTCTTCATCGTCGGTGATGTAATGCTGCCAATCGCGCGGTAGCAGGTCGGCGGCCATCCATTTCGCGCGGATGAGGTCTTCGTCGCTGACTTCGTTTTTGAGCATTTTTTGCCAGCTTGTTTTATCGGTAAAATGTTCCTTCAGCGCCACCTCTATCAAGCCTGCCAACTGCCGATGCGGCGTTCGTGCCAACACTATGGCCTGCGATGCGCCCTGATCAATCCATCGAGTGGGCACCTGAGTTGCACGGGTAACCCCCACCTTAACGGCCGACGAAAGGGCCAGGTAAACCACATGCTCTTGGACGTGGTTGCGCAGTTCCCACTCTATGTCGCGGCCTTTGCCCAAATGTCCTTCGCAGAGTTCGGGGCGAAGGATGCAAGGCGAGTTATTCGCCGAATCGGAAAAACAATTGAAGCAAAATCCCTCGCCAAAGGCCTTTTTGATAGATTTCTGGCACTCCACGCACGAAATTTGACCCTCGAACAACAAGGTGATCGATTGGCCTATGGATGCATTTACATCCCAGCATTGATCCTGGTGTACAAGCTGATAGCGAATACCTGCATCGGCGAGTTGGGCTTTCATTTTTCGGAGTGGGCCAGCGAATACCATCGTATGGTAGATTAAACGTTCAAACATGCCAAAGAAAATCTATTTTTACCTTTACTTCAAACCCCCATGTTGAATGGCTTTAAATGCGGTACTATCTTGGTTTATAAAAAAACGCATCCACCAGATCGACCTTTTTAGGAAATATCCTTCGGAGGTACAGTTGGATGTTTTTCAGCATTTGGTCCAGAAATCGAAGGATACCGAATGGGGATTGAAATACGGATATGCCGACATCAAATCGACCAAGGCTTTTCAGCGCCAGGTTCCGCTTCAACACTACGAGGACATTCAGCCTTATGTGGATCGTTTGATTGCGGGCGAGCAGAATTTGCTGTGGCCCACCGATATCAAGTGGTTTGCCAAATCATCGGGTACTACATCGCACAAAAGCAAATTTATTCCGGTAAGCCGCGAGGCCTTGGAAGACTGTCACTACAAGGGTGGTAAGGATCTGTTATCGCTCTTTTACAACCACTGTGAAGGCGCCAACTTATACGACGGCAAAAGTTTGGTGGTTGGTGGCAGCAGTCAGATCAACCACCTCAACGCCGACTCCTATTTCGGGGATTTATCGGCAATCATTGTGAAAAACCTACCGTTCTGGGTGGAGTACCGGCGTACACCCGACATCAGCGTGGCTTTGATGAGTGTTTGGGAGGAAAAAATTGAGGCCATGGCCCGATTGACCGCTCAGGAGAATGTGACCAACATGGCGGGTGTTCCGAGTTGGACGCTGGTTTTGTTGAGAAAAATACTGGAGATTACCGGTGCCAGCACCATTGCAGAGGTTTGGCCCAACCTACAGCTTTTTATGCACGGCGGGGTCAGTTTTGAGCCCTATCGCGACCAATTTAAATCGATCATTGGTAAACCCATTTCATATTTAGAGAGTTACAACGCTTCAGAGGGTTTTTTTGGCATACAAGACCGGATGGGATCGCCTGAAATGTTGCTCATGCTCGACTACGGCATCTTTTTTGAGTTTATTCCCTTGTCGGAACTCGATAGTCAGAATCCCGTAGTGCTCACCTTAGACGAGGTTGAGCTCAACCAGAACTATGCTTTGGTGATCAGCACCAATGCTGGCTTGTGGCGTTACATCATCGGCGACACCTTAAAATTCACACAACTTAAGCCTTACCGCTTCACCATAACCGGAAGGACCAAGAGTTTTATCAATGTTTTCGGCGAGGAGCTGATGGTTCACAATACCGACAAGGCCATTGCCGAGGTATGTAGAGAGCATCGATCCTCGGTGAGTGAATACACTGTTGGACCGGTATTCATGGGACTGGAGGCTCAGGGAGCGCATCAGTGGCTGATCGAATTCGATCAAGAACCCAACAATGTGGAGGCATTTATGGTTGATCTGGATCAGGCGCTGATGCGATTAAACTCCGATTATGAAGCCAAACGGGCGTCAAACCTCAACCTGCGGTTTCCGGAATACCGCATCTTGCCCAAAGGCACCTTCTACAGTTGGCTCAAAGAAAAAGGCAAATTGGGTGGTCAGCACAAAGTTCCTCGGTTGTCGAATACACGAGTATACGTAGATGAGCTTTTGCAATTCAGCGAAGAAGTGGGTCAACAGAGATAGGCAAAAAAGCGTAATTTCGATGCCTCAAATCAAACGGTTATGCATCTCGCTATCGCAGGAAATATAGGATCGGGTAAAACCACATTGGCCAATTTGCTCGCCAAACACTACAAGTGGGAGGCGCATTTTGAGGATGTTGATCAGAACCCCTATCTCAACGATTTCTACAACGACATGCAGCGCTGGGCGTTTAACCTGCAGATATACTTCCTCAACAGTCGATACAACCAGATCTTGGACATCAAAAACGCCAAGCGCAATGTGATTCAAGACCGCACCATTTATGAAGATGCGTACATCTTCGCACCCAACTTACATTCCATGGGTTTGATGACTACCCGCGATTTTGAGAACTATTTCTCGCTTTTCTCGCTGATTGACAAACTCATTGCCCCGCCCGACTTGCTGATTTACCTCCGCGCAAGCGTTCCAACCCTGGTGAATCAAATCCAAAGCAGAGGCCGGGAATACGAAGAGAGCATTCGAATTGATTACCTGCGCAAGTTGAACGATCGATACGAAGAGTGGATCAATCAGTACGATCAAAGCAAGTTGTTGATTGTGGATGTAGACACCACCAACTTCATTAACGATCCAGAGGATTTGGGCAAGGTTATCAGCGGAATTGACGCCGAAATAAACGGATTGTTCTGATCCAACCAAGCCTTAGGCGCTGCCAAGTGCGACTCAAAAAAGTCTAACCTTTTTCTTTTTGCGTTTGGTCTTGGTGAGATCTACTTCTTCTACCTCTATTTTACAGGGTTTGAGACTGAGCGGGCGATGCAGTAAGAATTTTACTGCAAAGACCATAGGCGTCCACTGCTGAAGAAAAATGCGATCCGGAATCCTCGGGTTGGTCAATTCATTGAATCGCCACAGCGCTATTTCTAACGATGGAACGATAAACAACTCTGAGGTAAGCTTATAACCCACCGCGATTTTCGCATGACCCCGCACAGCTGTTTGATTCGACGGATAAACGTAATTGCTGGACTCAGGACTCAAGCCGGTAGTCACCCGTTGCTGTAGCGGATGGTCGACATGCAAGCCCAAACCCGGTTGCAACCACAGATAATCGCTCAACTGCAAAATGGTATTGAAATTTAGATTGAGGCCGATGTAAGAACCTTTGAAACTGGCTTTATCATCGTAGGCAATAGGATTACTGCCCGGTTGAATGAGGTTTTGACGATAGTTCACCGTTTTATAGCTCACGGTGTAGTCCATCTGGTGGAAAACGATACCTGCTGGAATCATGGTAAATCGACCTAATTCGGCAAAGAACCCGGGGTTTACATAGGGATCGACCACCGAAGTGAGCTGACTGTTGATGGGGCGAGGTTGATCGCTTTTTTGGTGAATCAAAGCGTAGGTTGACCCCACCGAACCCACCCAGCCGCTTTTTGTCCATCCGGGCGAATCACTGAAAAGCGTTTTGTAATATCGTTTGGTTTGCGCGGTGCAAAGCCCCTTACAGATTATAATACCAATCAAAAAAACGTATTTCATACCCGTTAAAGTAGAAAAATATTCTGGATTAATACCTTTGCGCCTTTGACAAGCGAAAAGATGAAAGACTTACTTAAGAAATACGAAGAAAAACGCCCTGAAATTGTTTTTGAGTGGAAAGATGCTGAAACCGAAGCTGAGGGCTGGGTGGTTATCAACTCCCTTCGCGGCGGGGCAGCTGGCGGTGGAACACGCATGCGCAAAGGCCTCGACAAACGCGAAGTAGAGAGTCTGGCCAAAACCATGGAGGTGAAGTTTACGGTAGCAGGTCCACCGATTGGCGGTGCGAAATCGGGCATCAATTTTGACCCCTCCGACCCCAGAAAAGAAGGCGTATTGCGCAGGTGGTTTAAGGCTGTGGCTCCCATTCTTAAGTCTTACTACGGCACGGGAGGTGATCTCAACGTAGATGAAATCCACGAGGTGATTCCCATAACAGAAGACTGCGGTGTTTGGCACCCACAAGAAGGGGTTTTCAACGGGCACTTCCAACCCACTGAACCCGAGAAAATAAGCCGAATTGGTCAATTGCGATACGGCGTATCAAAAGTGTTAGACGATCCCACTTATTCCCCCGACATCAACAAGAAATTTGTGGTGGCCGATATGATTACCGGTTTTGGTGTTGCTGCTTCGGTAAAGCACTATTACCAAATCTACGGAGGTCAGATGACCGGTAAAAGAGCCATTGTGCAGGGGTGGGGCAATGTGGGTGCAGCAGCGGCTTATTACCTGGCCAAGGAAGGTGCCAAGATTGTAGGTATTATTGATCGGGTTGGAGGATTGATCAGCACCGAAGGCATGAATTTTGAGCAAATTCGCCAGTTGTTTTTGCAAAAGTCAGGCAACACCTTGAACGCCCCAAATCTATTGAGTTTTGATGCGGTTAATGCCGAAATATGGAACGTAAAAGCCGAGATTTTTGTCCCTTGCGCGGCGTCGCGTTTGGTGAGCAAGGAGCAAATTGAAAAGCTCATTCAAGGAGGCATTGAGGTCATTGCATGCGGTGCCAACGTGCCTTTTGCCGATCCGGAGATTTTCTTTGGCCCCACAGGCGAATTTGCCGATAGTCAGGTGTCGGTGATCCCCGATTTCATAGCGAATTGCGGCATGGCAAGGGTATTTGCCTACCTCATGGAAGACAAAAAAGCCCTAACCGATCAAGCCATTTTCGAAGATACCAGCGCGATCATTAAACGAGCCATCGAGCGCACGCACGCCGCTAACTCGAGCAAAACGCACATCGCCAAAACCGCATTCGAATTGGCCTTAAAAGAGCTGATTTAAGAGCAAAACCCGCCTTGATTGCGTTGAAAATCTATTCAAACCTGTAACTTCGGGACATGATAGAAAGCGCATTAATAGGAATTTTTTGCCTCGGTTATCTGGCTATCACGCTGGAGCACAACATAAAAATTGACAAAGCCGCCTCCGCCCTCTTAACGGGGGTGGTGTGCTGGGTTTTGGTTGTTTTCAACGCCGATACGCTGGTGAATGCTTTCCCAGACGATTCGATGCTGAAGTTTAATTTTCTGGCGCACGGCGATACCGCGCTGCATTTTTTCACCGGTGAGTTGAGGCATCATCTGGGTGAAATTGCCGAGATTTTATTTTTCTTGTTGGGTGCCATGACAGTGGTTGAACTCATCGATGCACACGATGGCTTTCAGCTCATTACCTCTCGCATTCGAACCCGGAAAAAAACCGCTCTGATGTGGATCATCAGCTTGTTATCCTTTTTCCTCTCTGCCGTACTCGACAACCTCACCACCACCATTGTGATGGTCAGTTTGCTGCGCAAGCTTATAGATTCTAAGGAAGACCGCTGGTTGTTTGCCGGCTTGGTCATCATCGCGGCGAATGCCGGGGGGGCTTGGTCGCCCATTGGCGACGTAACTACTACCATGCTTTGGATTGGCGGACAGATTACTGCGGGATCGATCATCCCGTCTATCTTCATTGAAAGTGTGGTCTGCCTAGCGGTTCCCCTGTTGGTATTGCAGTTTAAGCTCAAAGGCGATGTTCAATCACCTCCTAAAATCGCCTCGGGACAACACGGCGAGCGAACTACCGAAAGAGAACGCCTTACTGTATTTGCCCTGGGCATTGGCTGTTTGGTATTCGTCCCCATATTCAAAACCGCAACGCATCTCCCACCCTATATGGGTATGTTATTTGGCTTGGGTGTTTTGTGGTTGACTACTGAAATTCTTCACCGCAAAAAAAATACCGAAGAAAAAGCCCCGCTGAGTGTAGTTGCTGTAATTCGCAAAATTGACACCCCCAGTATTTTATTTTTCTTGGGCATTCTAATTGCCATCGGCGCCCTCCAGAGTGCTGGCACCTTGGTAGCCATGGCTACGGGCCTTCAGGAACAATTAAACGACATCAACCTCATCGCCATTGCCATTGGTGGCCTCAGTGCCATTGTCGATAACGTGCCGCTGGTAGCTGCTTCCATGGGTATGTACGAGGTAAGTAACGCCGCCGCTGTGGGTGACTGGAACCAATATTTTGTGCAAGACGGCTATTTTTGGCACCTGTTGGCTTATTGCTCGGGAACCGGGGGTTCTATGTTGATCATTGGATCGGCGGCGGGTGTAGCGGCCATGGGTCTTGAAAAAATAACCTTCGGCTGGTATCTCAAGCACATGAGCTTGCTGGCTTTATTGGGTTATTTGGCGGGCGCCGCCGTTTTCATCGCCATTCACTAAAACATACTAAACGGCGGTAAATGTCAGTTTTTACTTTTACTTTCGTTGTGTAATCAGCGAATAGTACCATCTGTATGCGATCAAAAGCCTTTGTTATAAGCGTTACCATCCACGTTGCCATATTGGGTTTGTGTTTATTGCTTACCCTTCGGCCTCCTTTCCCCTTGCCTAAAGAGGTAAGTATGGAGGTGGCCATGGCCGATTTGGGCAGTACATTTCAGGGCAGCGGGAAAGTATCTCCCGACTTCATTGCACTGCCGAACACCGCTGTAAAACAAAACTCTGATTTTACGGCGCAACCCAACTACCAACCCGATGCGGCGCCCAAGGAACTGGTGACCGACGACGGCAGCACCACTGCCGTGGCCAGCAGCACCGCCAAGAATCCGAAAACCGCAACACAATCGCCTACCACCGAGACTCCCACGCCCACCCCTGAGCGCAGGGTAAATACGCGGGCACTGTATCCCGGAAGTCAGGGAAATAGCAGCGGCGTAGAAGGAGGCGGAAGCGAGGGTAACGGCGAAGGCCTAGGCGACAGGGGCAATCCCGATGGGGAACCCGGTGGCAAGGGCGTTTTGGGGCGCGGAAACGGCACTTGGGAATTGGCCGGCCGATCGCTGGTAAAAGCCGCTTCTATCGAATCGACCGTTGAAGAAGGCATTGTAGTACTTAAAATTTGGGTAGATCGCAGGGGGAAAGTGTTTAAAGCTGAGCCCATACTGGCACAGTGCACCACGACCAGTGAATACCTCATCAGCAAGGCCAAACGCGCTGCATTGGAGGCTGAATACGATCCCAAACCCGATGCCGCCCCCGAGCAGGTGGGCAAGATGACCTTCCGCTTTATCCTCAGATAATGCTCTCTTACCCCGAAACAATCGACTACCTATACAGTCGGTTACCCATGTTTCACCGAGTGGGTGCAGCTGCCTTAAAACCCGGGTTAGACAACATCCGCGCCCTTTGTCATTTGCTTGATAATCCACAAAACCGCACTCCCATGGTGCATTTGGCGGGCACCAATGGCAAGGGATCAACCGCTCATTTCACTGCTTCTATCCTGCAAGAAGCGGGATTTCGCGTAGGACTATACACCTCGCCGCACCTCAAAGACTTTCGCGAGCGCATCAAAATAAACGGACAGCTGATGCCTGAGGGCGAGGTGATTGAATTTGTAAACCTTTACAAAACTTCATTTGAAGCCATTGACGCCTCTTTTTTTGAGTACACCACAGCCATGGCTTTTTGGTATTTCGATAAAGCGGGGGTGGATATCGCCGTTATTGAAACGGGACTGGGTGGGCGGTTAGACAGCACCAATATCATAGAGCCCTTGGTCTGCGCCATTACATCGATCAGCAAAGACCATATGCATCTGCTGGGGGATACGCTAGAGGCCATTGCCGCCGAGAAAGCGGGCATCATCAAGCACGGCGTCCCCATTGTTCAAGCCAAGAACACGGAAGCCGTTGAAGCGGTCATCGCGGCTCATGCCCGCGACCAATCAGCGCCTTTGATCCGCGCGGTTGAATTTCCCCTGCCTGCCGAGACCGAATTGGGTCTGGCAGGACAGTATCAGTGGGAAAATGCCCAAACGGCGTCATGCATCGCAACGGTGCTGAAAAACCAGGGATGGCCTATTAACATCGAACATATTCAAGGCGGACTGAAAAAGGTGGTACGGCATACGGGTTTTATGGGGCGTTGGCAAATGCTGCATACATCGCCGAGGGTCATTGCCGATGTAGGACACAACGAAGATGGAGTTAAGCGTATCATTGAACAGCTTCGGCACGAGGCTTATAACCACCTTCACTGGGTATTGGGCATGGTTGACGACAAAGAACACGATGCCGTGCTGAGACAACTGCCTACCACCGCGCGTTATTACTTTTGTTCGGCTCAAATACCGAGGGCCTTACCTGCCGAACAGCTGAGATGGAAAGCCCAAGGGCACGGATTAATAGGGCTTACATATCCCTCAGTTTCAGCGGCTCTGGAAGCTGCCAAGGAATTAGCCACGCCAGATGACTTGGTATTGGTGGCGGGCAGCGTTTTTACGGTCGCAGAAATTTTATGATTTTTTTCTCAAAAAATTTGGAGAAAATGAAATTGGTGCTACATTTGCACTCCCAATCACAAGGGAGATTAGCTCAGTTGGTTCAGAGCACCTGCCTTACAAGCAGGGGGTCATAGGTTCGAGCCCTATATCTCCCACTACAAAAAAAAGTCGCTCATTGCTGAGCGACTTTTTTTATGGGTTAATTTTTGAGGTGGGGATTTTGGGGGGTCAAGATCTCACCTCATCATCCTCAGTTGCCCCAATCTCCTGGAGATACCGACTTATTCTCGTCCCAAATTTGAAGAACTCGGTGGAATTCGATAATTCAGAATCCACTTTTCCAGGTTTGTGGTGATTGTTCTTACCCGTTCGCCAAAGACTAAGATGACATCTTAATTTTCACGAATACGTGTGTGGTAATTTATATGGTTATGCGTCAGGTGCTCTAACCACTTGCGACCTACAAATTTACGGTCGGCAACCAAAAAATCAATCGTATCAAACCCAAATAGATTACCATATCTCTCCATCAAATCAATTCTCCTATGTGTATTCCTGTTTCCGAACTTATCCATCATTTTGAATCGCCGTGGAAACGAAATCCCTTGATAAAGAACACCTAGAACCAATATATTTATGTTCGTTTGGCCAAATTTCCAGTTGGTCCTGTCCAACGTTAAGCCGATTTTCCCATCTTTCGGGATAAACCGGAAAATAAGGAGAACTACTTGGTCAAAATCAAATATGTAATAGGGGAAAAATCGTTGAATGCATCTTAAACTTGAACCCGTATCACAATCGGAGTTGAAACCGTTGGCCAACCAGTCAAAATTGACAGTTTGAACCTTATACAAAGCCGCAACTAAAAAGGAAAGTAATTTTATTGTGGATAGATTCATAGAACCACCAAATTGTGCTTTCAGAGCTGGCAATAAGGTTGTATATTCGCTTTGAACCTTGAAAGTCGGCCTTGAAGAACTGCGTGAGATCATTCTTTAAGTTTATGATTTTCAATATTCTATATGCAGTAAATCAACCCGAGTTATCGACAATCACTTGTTTTATCATTTTATGTCATATACTAGGTGTATATGAACAATACCATTCCAAAACTTCCATTTGATTTTGACCTGGAGTCGAAAGCTGTTCTTAAAAAGACGGCTTCGGCCAGGAGCGCCCTTGCGGAAATGAAGGGGGCTGCAGCGAGTATTCCAAACGAAAGTATTCTCATCAGCACGCTGTCGCTGCAAGAAGCTAAGGATAGTTCGGCAATTGAGAATATCATAACCACCCACGACGACCTCTATCAATCTGATTTCGAGAACAGACGGTTCAAGAGTCTTGCTTCAAAAGAGGTGCACAGTTATGCCCAGGCACTTACAGGAGGATTCCGCACGGTTAAAGAACAGGGGTTCATTTCCATTAAGGACATCCTTAAAATCCAGGCTACCATTGAGGAAAATGAAGCAGGTTTCAGAAAGGTGCCAGGAACTGCGTTAAAGAATGAGCAAACTGGAGAAGTTGTTTATACGCCGCCTCAGCATATTGATGAAATCAGGGAACTCATGGGTAATCTGGAGCAGTTCATGAATGATCAATCGATGAATGATTGGGATCCGTTGGTAAAAATGGCTGTGATCCATCATCAGTTTGAAAGTATTCACCCTTTTTATGATGGAAACGGGAGAACAGGAAGGATTATTAATATTCTCTATTTGGTTAAGGAGGGTTTACTGTCTCTTCCCATCCTTTACCTAAGTAGATACATCAACCAAAATAAAGCCGACTACTATCGTCTGCTTCAAAAGGTGAGGGATGAAAACGCATGGGAAGAATGGGTGATGTATATGCTAAATGGTATTGAACAAACTTCTTTGCAAACAATAGAGGTTATTCAAGGCATTAAGACATTGATGCTGAAGCATAAGCGAACCATGCGGCTGCAAACGAAGATCTACAGCCAAGATCTGCTGAATAACTTGTTTCGCCATCCGTACACTAAAATAGATTTTGTTCAAAAAGAGTTGGACATCAGTAGGCCAACTGCCACCAAGTACTTGGAGGAATTAACGGCTGTTGGTATTCTCCGAAAAGAAAAAATGGGGAGAGACAATTACTACATTAATACTGATCTCTTCAACTTATTAAGCAATGTAAATCCTTCCCGTTTATAAAAAGAAAAGCGCCTTTTCTTTCTATTGACACTCTCTCATGTAAAAGAAATGACACTTTTCTTTACATGATTACTGCAACATGTAAAGAGATTTCAAAAATTATTAGTGGATTTACAAGTGGCTATGAAGGGCTAACGTTTGGCTGATTATGGGAAGCTAATATATGTAAGCTCTCTCAAAAAATAGTATGATTAAAAATTAGACAGCAAGACGTTTAACTTCAAATTAGTTTGATTGTAAAGAGGTGGGGATTTTGGGGAGAAGTCTTGACTTCAATGAGCCAGTTGACTATTTTCGTCAAAACATCCCTAATGTATCTCCATCGATTAGTCCCGGCACAAGCTCTCTTTACGATCGTTTTGGGCTCCCTGACCCTTGCCTCTTGCAGCCCAAAGGTAGTCGCGAACTTATCTGTGCGAAAAGCGCCGCTTCCCGCCGAGGCCAAGGTATTGGTGCTTGATATAGACGAATACCACCCCGAAGCCAATCATTTAGTAGGAAGGGTATCGGTAACCGATAAAGGCGCATCAACAGGATGTAAGTGGGATAAAGTAATTGCCATTGCCTCTGAACAAGCTCGTTCGATGGGAGGCAATGTGGTCAAAATAGAGCGTCACCTTTCGCCGGGCACCCACAGTTCGTGCGACCAAATCAGCGCTCGGGTGTATCACTACCCCGAAGAAGAATTAGAATCGCTTAAAACGCGCCAAAACCCGTTGGAAGACAGCACATGGACCTACGCCAAAATTGTTTACTACCGCCCTGGAAATGAGGGTTTTTTGGTGGGTTACGACCTGCATGTGGGCCAAGAAAATATAGAAAAGGTTCGCACCGGAACGCGGGGGCAAGCCAGAATCAGTTCAAAGGGCTTGAATACCATTTGGGCCGAGACCGAGAAGCGCATAGAAGTTCCGGTAAATCTGGAATACGGCCGAACCTATTACGTGCGCTGCAGTATGGGGCCGGGAATTATCATTGGAAGGCCTGTTCTGGAGCGAACGGACCGAGAACTAGGCGCAAAAGACATAGAAAGTCCGGAGCGCTGGCGAAAATTCTAGGCTGTGCTTGTGCAATCTCATTTGGCCTAAACCTGTTGTTGCTGCAAAACCGATGACCCATGCGTATCTCCTCACCCCTCCACATTGAATCTATGACAAACTTACCTCTGATCGCGCGACAGACGCTCCTGATCACCTTCCTCTTGTGTATCCGCTTATCTGCCGCAGCTCAGGACCTGGTGGTGACCGATAAAAACGACAGCATCAACTGCAAGATCACCAAAGCCAGCAAAGATTTTGTGTATTTCAAGGGTTTCATCGAAGGAGAATTGCGCAATGTGTTTTTACCCATTCGCCAGGTAAAGGACTACAAATACAACTACTATCAAAAAAGTGCGGAGGATTTGAGCAACATGAGCGCCAAATCTAAATCTCCAGTAGGCCTCAATCCCAACAAGCTATTTGCCTTTACCTCACCACGCTACAGCTATGGTGTTGGCGCTGGAATGGGGTATCAAATCGCTCCCCTCGCTCCGGGTATACCCCAGGGTTTCAGTGACTATTACCAGAACCTCAAGCTGGGATTGCAAATAAGCGCGCAAGGAAGCTATCAATTCACCAAAATGATGGGATTGGGATTGACCGTAAGTCGATTTTCTACCAAAAGCGGTCCCGTTGAGGTAACAGCCACCCACAGACAAACAGGTCAGGTGCGCAATGGCAAACTGAGCGACCGCATAGCCGTGACCAGCATCTATCCGCACTATCAACTGCGATTTGTTTCTAAAAAGGGAAACAACGCGTTGACGATGGGTTTTGGCTTAGGCGTGGGTTTGTATCGCAACTTTTTCACGCTGATCGACCCGTTTACCATCCGCGGTCAATATGTCTGTAGCGGCATTGATGTAAACTACGATCTCATGGTGAGCCACAATTCGGCGGTTGGAATTCAATTGTCATTAAAATCGGGGGCCATGAACAGAATCACCATAACCGATGCCACCGGCAAGACCGCAGCTGAAACACTCAGTACACCAGAGGGCCTATCGCGTTTAGACCTGAGCATTTGCTACCGCTGGTATAAAAAGGGGAACCGCTAATACCGGTCTCTGAAGCGGCAACCCGAGCGAACTAGCTTTCCGGGCTTGGGTCAACAAAGTCGTTCGCGAAGAAAGTGAACGAGCCTATTTGACTTTACCTTTTTGTTACATTGCCAAGCCAACAACCGTTAACATGAAGCAGTGGTTAACCGCGGCGATGGTATTCATCGCCCTGAGCGCGAGTGCTCAAAACCCCGTTGAATGGGTAAATCCCTTAGTGGGAACCGATTCGCAATACGAATTATCAAACGGCAACACCTATCCGGCCATCGGAATGCCGTGGGGCATGCACTATTGGACACCCCAAACCAATAAAATGGGCAATGGATGGTGTTATCAATACGACGCGATGAAGATTCGCGGTTTTAAACTAACCCACCAACCCAGTCCGTGGATCAATGATTACGGCGCTTTCTCTATCTTTCCGATGACCGACAAACTGGAATTCGATGAGAACAAACGCGAATCGTGGTTTAGCCACAAGGCCGAATTGGCTAAACCGCATTATTACCAAGCTTATTTGGCCAGTTATCACACCAATGTAGAAATTGCCCCTACCGAGCGTTCGGCTGTGTTCCGCATCAGCTATCCAAAAACCAACGAAGCGTATTTGGTGGTTGATGGATTTTTTAAAAATTCGTTTATTAAAGTTTCTCCTGATCAGCGCCAACTCATAGGTTATGCGTGCAATGCAGCGGGAGGCGTGCCCAGCAATTTCAAAAATTATTTTGTAATGACCTTTGATCAGCCCATTGCAGAGGTCATTGGCGTGCAAGATGGCGTGCTTGAACGCAATCTAATGGAGTGCAAAAGCAGGCACAGCGGATCGATCTTGCGCTTTGTCTCCGACGGCAAAACACCCCTGCAGGTCAAGATTTCGGCATCATTTATCTCGTGGGAGCAGGCTTGGCAAAACTTACAGGCAGAGGTAGGCGACCTGTCCTTTGATCAAACGGTGGCCCGGGGCGAGAAGCGCTGGAATTCAGTGCTTGATCGCATTCGAGTAGAGGGAGGCTCGCTGAGCGATAAACAGAATTTTTACACCGCCCTATATCGCGTTGCCCTTTTCCCCCGCAAACTCTATGAGATCGATGCCAAGGGCGATACGGTTCACTACAGTCCCTACAACGGCTCGGTTCTGCCGGGCAAAATGTATACCGACAACGGTTTCTGGGATACTTTTCGAGCGGTTTTCCCCTTGTTTAGCTTGGTTTACCCCGATGTAAATGCCGAGATTCAGGAAGCGCTGGTCAATACCTATCAAGAAAGCGGCTGGCTACCCGAGTGGGCGTCGCCGGGCCATCGCGACTGCATGGTGGGCTCCAACTCAGCCATTGTAATTGCCGACAGCTACCTCAGAGGAGTAGCCAATCCCAACATTGAAAAAGCCTGGGAAGCCGCCATCAAAAACACCACCCAAGAAGGCCCGTTGAGCAGCGTGGGAAGACTGGGAGCCAAATATTACAATGAGTTGGGTTACATACCGTACGACGTGGGTATCAATGAAAATGCGGCTCGAACCTTGGAATATGCGCTGGCCGACTTCAACCTTTGGCAACTGGGCAAGCGATTGGGGAAAGGTGCAGACACCCTAGAGACGCTGAAGAAAAGGGCCATGCAATACAAAAACCTATTTGATCCCAGCACCGGATTTATGCGGGGAAAAAACAAAAACGGCACGTTCCAATCGCCTTTCAGGCCCGACAAGTGGGGCGACGCTTTCACTGAAGGGTGCTCATGGCACTGGACTTGGTGCGTGATGCACGACGCAGCGGGATTGTCGACCCTGATGGGTGGCGATGAGGCTTTTTGCAAGAAACTCGACAGTGTTTTTACCGCTGCACCCACATTTGATTACAGTTATTATGGTTCGCAGATTCACGAAATCACCGAGATGCTGGTCATGAACATGGGGCAATATGCACATGGCAATCAACCCATACAGCATATGCCTTATTTGTATGTGCATGGCGGAAGGCCAGCCTCCACTCAGTACCATGTGCGAAACATCATGCAAAAACTCTATCAGCCCACACCCGACGGACTTTGTGGCGACGAAGACAACGGTCAAACCTCTGCGTGGTTTGTATTCTCGGCATTGGGATTCTATCCGGTAACCCCGGGTTCGGGAGAATATGTTATCGGTTCGCCCCTGTTTGACAAGGCCCTGTTAAACTTTGGAAAAACGCAATTAGAGATCCGAGCTCAACATCAAGGGCCCTCGTCGTGGTATGTTCATCAGGTTAAACGCAACGGCAAAGTCCATGCCAAAACCTTTTTCCATCACACCGATTTGATCAAGGGCGGAACGATCGATTTTAAGATGTCGGAGATCCCCGCTTTACCGGTCCCAATATCCCGCGAAAACCGACCTTATTCTATGTCGACTGACCCCTCATTCTCCAAGCCATGAAATCTGTTTTAATTGCGCTTGCCACCCTGCTGGGCTGGTCGATCGCCACGGAGGCTCAGACGCCTTACGACTGCGTAAATCCGCTGATTGGCACCCAGCGAATGGGACATGTGTATCCTGGAGCCACGGTTCCTTTTGGTTCGGTGCAATTGAGTCCTGACACGCGTTACCTCAACATGTACCAGCAACAAAAATACGTGCCCGAGGCCTATGCCTATTGCGCCGGATATCAGTACGACGACACCACCATTTACGGCTTTTCTCATACGCACTTCAGCGGCACGGGGCACAGCGATTTAGGCGATTTTTTGCTGTTGCCACTGAGCGGCAAACCGAATTGGGATTCGATACTAAAAGGCCAAGAGCGACCTTATCACCGCTTTACCCACAGCGACGAAACAGCTAAAGCGGGCTATTACCGGGTTAAAATGGGCTCACCTGCTATACAAGCCGAGCTCACGGCCACCCCTCGAGTAGGCATTCACCGGTACACATTTCCAGAAGGTGAGTCAGCGCATTTGCTGCTCGATTTGGTTTACAACATTTACAATTACGAGGGTAAAAACATCTGGTCCTTTGTCCGGGTTGAAAACGACAGCACCTTGACCGGATACCGACAAACGGCAGGATGGGGACGCACGCGAACCGAATATTTTGCCATGCGGCTCTCTGCACCGATAAGCGAATATGGCTTTGAGCGAATGGACCAATCGCCGTATCAGGGTTTTTATCGAAAATTCAACGAACGTCGCAATTTCCCTGAAATGGCCGGAAAGGACCTCCGTTTATTCCTCTCTTTTGAACCGGCAAACCAACCCTTGGTGGTTAAAATGGCACTGAGCAGCGTGAGCACCGCATCGGCTTTGCGCAATCTCGAGGTAGAAGGCGATCCAAAATCGTTCGACAACGCAGTAATCGACGCTCGAAACGCTTGGACGCAAGAATTAGAAAAAGTAAAAGTTGAAACCCTATCCAAAAGTGATCGAATCAGCTTTTACACGGCCTTGTACCACACCATGCTGAGCCCTACCATCTATGAAGATGTCGACGGCAACTACAAAGGTTTAGACCAAAACGTTCATCAGAGTACAGGATTTACCAATTACACCGTTTTTTCACTTTGGGATACGTATCGCTCGTTGCATCCTTGGTTTAATATACACCAACCTGCGCGAAATCAAGATATGGTAAAGAGTATGCTGGCGCATGCTGAGCAAAGTGTTCACGGGATGCTTCCGATTTGGAGTCATTACGCCAATGAAAATTGGTGTATGATTGGTTATCACGCCGTGAGTGTTTTGGCCGATGCCTTGGTTAAACAAGGGCCCTTCGCAGATCCGAAAGAACTGCTTAAATGGTCGCACAAAACAGCGCAGGTCCCTTACTTCGACGGAGTGGGAGCCTATCGTCAGCTGGGTTACGTTCCCGAAGATAAAAGCGGAAATTCGGCCAGTAAAACACTGGAGTACGCATACGACGATTGGTGTATATCTGTGATTGCCGAACGCGCCCAAAATGACTCGCTGCAATCCTATTACCGCAAGGCAAGTGAGCAGTGGACTCGGGTGTATGACCCTATATCGGGTTATGTGAGACCCAAGCTGGCAAACGGAAACTTTAAACCTGATTTTGACCCTTTAGACACCCATGGCCAAGGGTTTATAGAAGGCAATGCACTCAATTACGGGCTTTACGTGCCCCAAGACATAAAAGGCATGGTGACAAAAATGGGGGGAGAAAAGGCTTTTCGCAAGCGGTTAGACTATTTATTTGAGATTGAATTGGCCGACAAATACATCGAAAAAAATGAGGATATCACACGCGATGGCCTCATGGGAGCCTATGTGCACGGCAATGAACCCGGACATCACATCCCCTATCTGTATTTGTTCACCGATCAGCCTTTTAAAACCGCTCAGCGCGTGCGTCAGATCTTGCGTGAGAAATACCTCGACAAACCCGATGGCCTCTGCGGCAACGACGATGCAGGCCAAATGAGTGCTTGGTATCTCTTTAGCGCGTTGGGATTTTATCCCATTACTCCCGGATCTGATGAGTATGTAATCGGCTCGCCGCTTGTAAAGTCGGCCGAAATTCAGCTCGACCGAGGAAAATCCTTTCGCATTCAAACGGTGAATCAATCGGAAAAAAACATTTATGTCAAGTCGATCCGCCTCAACGGCAGGAAGTTAGAAAATCCTGTTATCAAACACGAGCAGCTTATTAACGGCGGAGTATTGACCTTTGAAATGAGCCCAACTCCTTGAAAGTCAGACAAAAGCCTCTGATTTTGATAAATTACTTATGCAGAATTAATCGTAAAGGGTATACCTCTGCGGTTGCGATGACCTGATACCCGTTGGCATGATACGCAGCGAAGTGGACCGCGCAAGTTAAATTCTACTAAAAACATGGGTTTAATTGGAGATTTAAAAAGCTTACCTT
>DASUEB010000143.1:0-13401 GCA_036275295.1 Luteibaculaceae bacterium
AGTCAGCATGCCGTGGTTTGCACTGACGAATGGTCTGCTTATCCCAATGCTGTGGGTAAAAGAGAGCACATTACCTTCCGCTCATCAAAAGGGTCCAATTTTCAGCAACTTCACTGGCATATTTTTAACCTCAAGAACTGGATTCGGGGAATCCACCATAAAATATCAGCCGACCACTTACAGCGATACCTAGATGAATATTATTTTCGTTTTAATAGAAGAAATTACAGCGGATCAAACCCAGAAATAATGATAAAAGCGATGTTAAACCATGCCTGGATGCCCTATAAAAAGGCTATCGCAGCTTAAACCGTTTATCCGTTAAAATCATACCTTGGGAACAATCGGGGATGCGATCGCTACCTTCTGTTTCTGCGCAAAACGATTGCAATATACACTTTTTTCGTCAGACCTCCATAAATCTATGGCCAAAATTCTTTTTTTGTCGATTAATCTGTAGAGAAGAAATGGCTGAAAACCATAATACAACAACCGCAAGCAATGATGCTACACCTGGGTTTTCACCCTAGACCAAGGCTTGATTTGCCATACGGTAGTTCCTGTTGCAATGCGATTTCCCTCGGTATCACTCAGGTGCGCCACACAGGCGAGGTCAACGGTCTCATTCTCTTGCAATGGCTTGAGAACTCGTTCTTCAAACTCCTGCTGTGTCATGTGAAACACGGAACGCACATCAGCCTTGGCTTGGTAATGGTATTCCATGGTCATGGTTTTCATGATAATACGATAGGAAGCGGGATTTAGGTATTGAAGCAACAAAAGACCCGTAGAAAACTCCGCACATGTAGCCAAGGCGCAGGCATGGGTGCCCCGAATGTGGTTGTGATTCGATCTTCTATACGGCACAACACAAGTGGCTGAATCAGAGGAGAGACTGGCAATCTTGATGCGATGAGGCCTGTTGAAAGGAATTCCGAAGGAAAGCACAAAATTCAATTTCCACAGCGCAAACCCTCCCTTGTGAGCTGCCAGCATAAGCGAATGCAATTTTTTCATTCGCTAAATATACCAAAACGCTAAGATTAGTTCAAAACCAAGGCTCTCAGTTCTGCCCATTCGGCCGGAGTAACCTCGCACAAATTAACCGCTGTATTGGTGGATAGCCCCAAGCTACCGATCAACAAACGGATACGGGTTAACTTGCGTTTAATGATATCGGCAGAGACGGCCGCTTCGAGTTCTTCGTTGTAGTTGTCGTCGTCGAAACCAAACAAACAGATTTCAGTTTCAACGTAGGCAGCTGCGGTAAGTTGTTCCATTTTGTTTTGAATTAGAATTGAAATCTACTTAACTGCACAAGCATAACCAGCTCGATTCGACGAACTTACAAATAAATCAGACAGCAATCAACTTTTTAGCCAACTATTTTTTGAAGATCGGGCGGAAAATAATGAGGGCCTTTCAAGACCTTCCCGTCCTCTCTGCGCAATGGTTTGCCGTCGATCCCCAATTTACTCATATTGCTGCGCTGGATTTCGCGGAATACGTCTGCCATTTTATCTTGCAATCCGTGCTTTAGTACCGTTCCTGCCCATATATAAAGTAGGTCGCCCAATGCATCTGCAATTTCCGGAAGGTTGTGATCAGACACAGCTTGCAGGTATTCGTCGTTTTCTTCTGCGAGCAAACGGTGACGGAGTTGTGCATCGGCGGGACCAATATCCGCCTTTGGCGCAGATGCTTCACTGATTTCAAATGCGCGGTGAAATTGAGAGACGGAATCAAATATTTCCGCCAGATTCATGGGGTTTGAGGAGTGCATATCTTAAGTTTTTTTAACCTGAATGCTTAACAATAATTAACAGCGGCAAACCCTGCGGGGCTTTGAAACTTATCAACTTTAGCCCCAGCAAAAGTTTGCACCCTTTGCGTTGCAACAACCAAATGGGTTGTACACTTTTGCCGTGCAATTTACCTAATTTCCAAAAGACTATGGAACAATCTGCAGGCCTTGGCGCAGCCGCCCTTGACATACGCGAATTAAACGAGCGAATTCGACTCGAAAGTTCTTTTGTCGACTTGCTCAATATGGAGATGGAGAAATCAATCGTTGGTCAAAAGCAAATGGTTGAATCTCTGATGATTGGTTTATTAAGCAACGGTCACGTACTCCTGGAAGGTGTACCGGGCCTAGCCAAAACCCTCGCCATTACTGCATTATCAAAATGTATTCAGGTTGATTTCAGCAGAATCCAATTTACACCTGATTTGTTGCCAGCCGACTTGATCGGCACCATGATTTACAATCAGAAACGGGAGGAATTCAGCGTAAAAAAAGGTCCGATCTTCTCCAATTTCGTATTAGCCGATGAGATCAACCGCGCCCCAGCAAAGGTTCAGTCTGCTCTGCTTGAAGCCATGCAGGAACGACAGGTTACCATCGGCAGCGAGACCTATGCCCTTCCCGAGCCATTTTTAGTACTGGCTACCCAAAACCCAGTAGAGCAGGAAGGAACCTATCCCCTACCCGAGGCCCAAGTGGATCGATTCATGCTGAAAGTGGTGATCACTTATCCCAAAAAAGAGGAGGAGAAATTGATCATACGTCAGAATATCGGTCCAAGCGGAATGATCAAGCCGCAACCCGTGGTCAAACCTGAGGATATCATCCGAGCCCGATCGCTGGTGCGGGAGGTTTACGTCGACGAAAAAATTGAAACCTATATTGTCGATCTGGTGAACGCTACAAGATTCCCTAGCCAAGCTGGACTCCCATCTCTGCAAGAGTTAATTTCATTTGGTGCATCACCCCGCGCATCCATCAGCTTAGCCCTCGCCGCAAAGGCATATGCCTTTATGCAACGCCGGGGTTATGTCATACCCGAGGATATACGGGCGGTTTGTCACCGAATTCTGCGACACCGAATTGGACTGAGCTACGAAGCTGAAGCCGAGAATGTCTCTGTGGAGGAAGTCATCCGCGAGATCATGAACAAAGTGGAGGTGCCTTAAATTACCAACGGGTGAATTCAGGGATAACAAATAGTACCACCGAACTGCTAAAAAAGGTCAGGCGCATTGAGCTCAAAACAAAAGGGCTGTCCAGCCAGATCTTCTCAGGCGAATATCACAGTGCCTTCAAAGGGCGAGGTATGGCCTTTAGTGAGGTCCGCGAATACATGCCTGGCGATGAGATCAGAACCATTGACTGGAATGTAACCGCAAGACTGGGAGAACCCTATGTTAAGGTATTTCAGGAAGAAAGAGAACTTACCACCATCTTGCTCATCGATGTTTCAGCCTCCGACAATTTTGGATCTACCGAAAAACTAAAGCGAAATCTGATTACCGAAATCAGTGCCGTACTGGCCTTCTCTGCGATTCAGAACAACGACAAAGTTGGTGTTATTTTTTTCTCAGATCGAGTAGAACTGTATATCCCGCCTAAAAAAGGCAAAAGCCATATCCTCAGAGTCATTCGGGAAATGATTCAGATCAAACCCAAATCAAAAGGCACCCATATTGCTGAGGCACTTACTTTTTTGAATCGAGTTCAAAAGAAGAGAACCATCTGTTTCCTCATCTCCGATTTCATGGACAAGAACGATTACAGCAGTGTATTGAAAATAAGTAATAAAAAACACGACCTAGTGGCGTTTAAGATTTACGACCATCGCGAATATGACATGCCAAATATAGGATTGGTTCGCTTTGTAGACCCCGAGACCGGAGCCGCCCAATGGGTTGATACCTCCAGCAAGAAAGCTCGATTGCATTATGCCCAACAGGCGCAACAGCAGCAGATCCAGTCAGAACAGGTGATGAGGAAAAGCGGGGTTGATTTTGTAAGCATTGGAACCCACGAAAATTTTGTAAAGCCCATCATGAATTTGTTTAAAAGAAGGGGCAAATGAGATTTACACTGCTATTACTAGCCACATTAGGCACGCATGTTTGGGTGCATGGTCAGAATAGATTTATTCTGGAGGCCGACACCCCTCGCATTCGGTTAGGGGAACAATTTGATCTTCACCTCCGATTATTTTTGGCACCGGGTGCATCTACGCGTTCGGTGCAATTTCCCGTTTTTGGCGACTCCCTAGACAACGGTGGAGCCTTGGTGGTGAAAAAAAATGCCATCGATACCCTTCGCACCACTGCTGGAAGCGAGGCCCCCACTCTTTTGCAGCAAAAGTTTACCATCACCTCTTTCGATAGCGGTTTTCACCAGGTAGGTCCTTTCAAAGCTTTGGTTGATGGTGAAACGATCACCTCCAACGCGATTCAATTTGAGCTGCTTACATTCGAGGTAGATACCACGTTGGCTATAAAGGACGTGAAGGATATTGCTGCCGTTGAATACACACTAATAGACTGGTTACGAGACAACAGATGGGTTTTATTGGTGCTTGCGGGTCTTTGCTTGACAGCCTTTGCAGCTATGCGCTTATTTAAAAAGAAAAAAACGCATGCCATTGCCATTGCAACTCCTAAGGTAGCGGGCGATGTACAAGCGCTTTTGGCTTTAGATGAGCTATACAGCCAAAAAAGATGGTTGGTCGTGAGTCGAAAGGTGTACTTCAGCGAACTCACGGATGTGATTCGCCACTACATTGAGTTTCGTTTCGAGATCTTGGCTATGGAGCAAACCTCTGCTGAGTTGTTGGCCAGTCTTGCCTACACGGATCTCGAAGAAAGTCAGCGAGCTGCGCTCCGACAACTGCTAGAGAAGGCAGACTTGGTGAAATTTGCCAAAGGCCAAACCGAGGAGAGCGAATGCATCACCGCATTAGAAATGGGCCGTCGATTTGTTGAGTCGACACGAATCCAAAAAACTGAGCCGAATGCAGAATAAAGGAGTCATCAAAAATACGGTATTCGTTCTGCTGCTGAATCTGATGGTCTTTGTGGGTTGGCAGTTAGCGGCTTATTACTTTGAATTTGCCTATCCGGAGTTATTGGTACTGTTTGGACTCATTCCTTTACTTTCGATTTGGTTTGTTTGGAAGAATCACCGAATGCACCCCGAAATCAGTCTTTCGACGCTTTCATTCTTCCCTCGTCATTTCCATTGGAAACAATTATTTAAACATATTTTATTCACTTTTCGAGTAATTGCCATAGCTCTGCTGATTGTTGTATTGGCCCGGCCGCAGTCGAAAACAAGTTGGCAAAATGTGGATGCCGAGGGGATCGATATCGTAATTTCCTTTGATGTCTCAGCCTCAATGCTTGCAAAGGATTTCAGACCCAACCGGTTGGAAAGCGCGAAGAAAGTGGCTCAATCGTTCATCAACAGCCGTCCGGACGACCGTATCGGATTAGTGGTTTATGAAGGCGAGGCTTTTACGCAATGTCCGCTGACGACGGATCATCGGGTGTTAAGGGCCCTGTTGTCGGAGATCAAAAGTGGTTGGGTTGAGGGTGGCACTGCAGTAGGTATGGGGTTGGCCACGGCGGTAAACCGTTTGAGAAATTCGCAGGCCAAAAGCAAGGTAATCATACTGCTTACCGACGGGGTTAACAATGCTGGTAGCATCTCACCTCTATCCGCCGCAGAGATTGCGAAAGATTTTGGAATTCGCGTGTACACCATTGGTGTAGGCACACGAGGCAAAGCGCTATCGCCAGTGGCTCGAACCATGGGTGGGCAGTATCAGTTCGATTACATTGATGTTGAAATTGATGAGGTGGGTATGAGGCAAATTGCTAAAATGACTGGCGGCAAGTACTTCAGGGCCACCGATTCCAGAAAGTTGGAGGAGATCTACGCAGAGATTGACACCATGGAAAAAACCATTCTGCACGTGAAAGAATTTTCTCGACGCAAGGAGGAATTTCTTTGGTTCGCCATAGCGGCGTTAGGCCTCTTTGCCTTGGAACAATTTTTGCGTTATACTATTTTTAAAAGCGTACCCTGATGGAGAAATCGTATCATCACAGCGTGTCTTCATTCATCTGGTTTGCCCTGAGTACGGAATTATTGCTGAGCGGTGGGCTGGTCTTGTTGTACCTTGGAATGATGGGCGAGATCACGGGATTTAGGCTAGAAAACAAATTATTGCTTCCTCTTTTGGCTTTAGGCCCTCTTTTTACCTTGTTATCCTACCTTGCCATTAGATGGAAAAACAAAGCGTTAACTCGCTTTGGTGAGCAGAAACTGATGCCTTTTTATGCACAGCCCCTGTCGTCAACCAAAACCAATCTTCGATATACCCTTTACCGCTTTACCCTTACCTGTTTATCGTTAGCCATAATCAATCCTCAGTTCGGATCAAAAGTAGCCGATGGCAAAAGCCAAGGTATTGATATCGCTTTGTGCTTAGATGTGAGCAAATCTATGCTGGCTGAAGATCTCAAGCCCAATCGACTCGTAAGAGCGAAACGAGCGATTGAGCAGCTGCTAGACCGCCTCAATGGCGACCGTATTAGTTTGATTGTTTTTGCCGGTGAAGCATACACTCAGCTCCCTTCTACAACCGATTACGGTGCTGCTATGCTTTTTCTCAACAACGTTGGCCCGGAACTCGTGCCCACTCAAGGAACTGCATTATCAACTGCCATTGATAAAGCCATGGATGGTTTCGACTTCGAGAAAAAAACAGGCAAGGCGGTAATCCTTTTTACAGATGGAGAAACCCATGAGGGCGATGCAGTGACTTCGGCTCAGTATGCATCTGATAACGGTGTGCGCATCTTTGCCGTTGGAATGGGCTCCGTTGCTGGTGGACCCATACCTGAAAAAAACGACTTTAAAAAAGACAAAAACGGACAAGTAGTCATTTCAACACTCAACGAACAGGCTTTGACGGAAATAGCCCAAGCAGGAAATGGTCTATTTGTTCGAGCAAGCAATGAAGATTCAGGTATCGACATCTTGATGAAAGAAATCAACACTATAGCCAAAAGTGAGGTAGATGCTGTGGTTTATACCGATTACGAAGATCGTTTTCAAATTTTCGCAGGCATTGCCCTGATTTGTTTATTGGTGGAAGCCTTTCTTTCGGATCGCAAAAATGCGTGGATGGATAAAATTGACTGGTTTAAATCAGAGAAGTAATGGAAACAAGGAAAGTAGCTGCTCTGTCCATAATGTGTTTGCTAGGCCTCGCAGTTAGCGCTCAATCGACCAAAAAAACTATCGCAGAAGGAAATAAATCCTTCCAAGCAAAAGCCTATAAAGGAGCTGAGAAGCAGTATCAGCAAGCCTTGAAAGGTAATAAACTACAGGATATCAGTTCTTACAACTTAGGTGAAGCCCTGTATCGGCAGGAAAAATACAACGAAGCTGCTCAGGCCTTTCTTCAATCGGCTCAAAAAACAAGCGACCCAAGCTTAAAGGCCAACAGTCTTCACAATCTGGGTAATGCATTGTTGCAGCAAAAGCAGTACGAAGAGGCGGCTAAAGCTTATCAATATTCGTTGATGGTTAATCCCACCGATGAGAATACGCGTTATAACCTGGCTTATGCGATGCAGATGCTTAAAAAGCAGCAAAATCCACAGCAACAGCCCAAAAACAAACCCAAGCAAGACGAACAACAACAGCAACAGCAACAGCAGCAACAAGAACAACAGGATCAGCAGCAGCAACAAAATCAGCAAAACAAGCAAAATGCCGAAAACATGTTAAACGCTCTTGACCAAGCTGAAAAACAGATTCAAAAAAAGGTTAAAGACCAAAAAGGTAAACCCAAGCAAAAAACGACCGATAAGGACTGGTAAACCCCAATCACTATGAGCTACCCCAAGAAGTTATTGCTCCTTATCATGGCCACCTTGTTTGCAGGCCATAGCTTTGCGCAGGAGATGACATTTGTAGGATCTGCCAACCCCAATCCGGTATCGGTTGGTCAGCGATTCACCATCACCTTCAAACTCACGAATGCCCGCGCAAAAATTAGTCCACCCAGCTTCAGTGGACTATCAGTCGTTTTCGGCCCTTCGGTCAGCGAGAGCACCCGCATCTACAACGGCCGGTATAGTACCTCTATGGAGGTCTCTTATGTAGTGGTTGCAGAGCGCGAGGGAAAGATAACCATCGACAAGGCTAAAGCTTACACAGACAAGGGTGTCCTTGAGAGCGATCCATTCACGGTACAGGTAAACAAAAGCAATATCAGTTCGAGCGAAGAAAGTGCACCTACCACTCAGCAAAAGGGGGATATTATCTTAAGTATCAGCGCAAACAAAACTACTGCCTACATTGGTGAACCCATTGTATTGACGTATTACTTGTATTCGAGATACGACCGACTGGAGCTCGTTAAAGCGGATTATCCCAATTTAAATGGATTTTGGACGGAGGAAAGCAAACAACAGAGCGCGACCTGGGAAAACCAACTGGCGACAATTAACGGCCAAAACTACAAGGTGGCCATTTTGAAAAAACAGGTGGTATTCCCTCAAAAAGAGGGGCAATTCCAAATATCCCCATTCTCTATTGAATGCTTGGTTAATCGATCTTTCTTCAGTGTTGGAAGTAAGTTTACTTTGAAGAGTAATTCGCCCAGTATCGCTGTAAAACCTTTTCCAAGTCCTAAACCCAGTGACTTCACCAACCAAAGCGGATCCTACAAACTAGACTGTTCCATATCTTCCAAAGAAGTTAAAGCCAATGAACCCATCACACTAAAAATCAAAGTGAGCGGACAGGGAAACTTGAAAATCTTTAATGTTCCCAAGCCAGACTTTCCCACCGATTTTGAAGTATATGATCCTAAAATTACCGATCAGATTAAGTTCAACGGCAACAACCTGGCAGGTTCACGTGAATTTGAATACCTCATTATCCCGCGCTATCCGGGTGAATATCAGATTCCTGCCGTTCAATTCAGCTACTTCGATCTGAATACGAAGGCTTACAAGTCTCTGGGATCGCCCAGCTATACACTCCAGATAAACAAGGGTTCGGGTAGTGGTGGAACTACTGTAATTGCTGGGAATCAGCAGGAAATCAAACTGCTTACTAAGGACATACGATTTATTTATTCCGGTGAAATTTCAGCGAATGAACCTTCCGTCACACACCCTTCAAACGGATTATTTTGGGTACTATGTGCTGGAATGCCAACTTTGGGAATAGGCTTAGGCTGGGTGGTGCGAATTCGCAAAAAAAACTTAGCCGATACCTCCAAGGTAAAAAATCAATTAGCCGGAAAAACGGCCAGTAAACATCTTTCCGAGGCGAACAAGGCGCTGAAATCAGGTAATCAAGGCCTCGCATATCAGAATTGTACCAAAGCCTTGTACGGCTTTATATCCGACCGATATCATCTGCCCCTGGCCGATTTGAATCGCGGCAACATTCAGCAGGTGCTGCGAGAGAAAGGCATCGAAATGAATCATATCGAGGTTCTGCTAATCCTGATTGATCAATGTGAAATGGCCCGGTATGCGCCGATCACCGCAACGGGAGCGCATGATATCTTAAAAAATGCCGATGAGTGGATAACCAACATGGAGAAAATATATCGTGTATGAAGTGGGTAATGGCATCAATTATTGTGACTTTATGTCAGTTTGCATTTGGCTCCCCGACCTTTGGTGAGGCCAATAAGTTATACGAGCAAGGTAATTACCAAAAGGCTCGTCAGGCCTATGAAGACATATTGAAGGAACAACCCCGAGCGGCTGAGGTATACTACAATCTGGGAAATTGTTACTTCCGACAGAATGAGCTGGCCAAGGCCATCCTTAATTATGAGAGAACTTTGAAAATAAATCCCGAATTTGAGCTTGCAAAGGAAAATTTGAACATCGCAAATGCGAGGAAGGTAGACAAGGTTGATGCGGTTGACAGGCAAAATATGAGTTCATTCTGGGAAAATAAACTCCGAAATTTGGGTGCCCGTAAGCTGGGAATGGTGAGTGTGATATCATTTGCCCTGCTAGGTATAATGGGCTTTATCTTCCTCACCGCTAAAATGGGAGGCATCAAAAAGGTGGCTTTTTCTCTTTCTCTAATTAGTTTGCTAACAGGCGGAGTTAGCCTTTTTCTCGCTGTAAAGACGAATCAATTGGCCCAAAGTGCCCAATACGGCATCGTGATGGTGGGCAAAGCCGATGTGCTAACGGAGCCTACCTCCCAAGCTCGGATTGCATTTGTACTGCATGAAGGGACCAAAGTTAAGGTAGAGCAAAACCAGTCAGAATGGGCTGAGATTGCACTTTCTAATGGAACCCGAGGCTGGATTAAAGCCAAAACCATTGAAATGATTTAATCCCTGGTCAAAACGGATAATAAAAGTATTATTCACGACTTCAACCGCGAAATACCACTCTTGCTTTATGTTCACGCCGGTGCTGAAGCCGTTAAAGAGTCGACATAGCGCAGCAAACCATGAGGTTGGTCAATCGCATAGAGGCAACAAAAACAGTTTACCGTTCCAATTAAAGAATGAAAAAAGAGCGGTAGACTTACTTCCGAAAGCGGTGAGAATTGCGAGGGAATGATTTAATCCCAAAGCCCCCACGAATCAAGATCGCGGCGGTCTTTTTTCGTAGGGCGTCCTAAACCCTTATCTCGTTTTACAAAAGCAGTTTCTCTGATCAATTTAATGCGCTCAATTTCCTCTTGTGGTGTGTGATCAATTCGGTATTCGTCCAGTTGTTTTGGGCTCAGCCGACCCTTGGGAAAACCCAGCACTTCCACCACCACCGTGAGCGGTCCCTTTTTGATTTGGATTCGGTCTCCAATTTTGAGCTCGCGTGCGGGTTTTACGTCAGCTTCGTTCCATTTAACCAGTCCCCCCTTACAGGCCTCTGTGGCCAGACTTCTCGTCTTGAACAATCTTATTTGCCATAGCCACTTATCAATGCGCTGCGCCGTACCTTCCATGTTACAAAGATAGCGGGTTGCCAGCACCTGCACAATCGACATTTACGGGTATCAAGTGACTCGTTCTATGCGAGGGTGGATGCATTGCTTTAACATTATATAGGTAAAAAGTCTTGTGCAAGCAAGGGTATTACCTTACATTTGACCTACATCTCTGCCAAATTGACAAAACAGGAAAGTGGCAGGGTATTTGAGTACCACACAAAAAAATACACATCATGGCATTAGAAATCACAGACGCCAACTTTGAGCAACTTGTTTTAAAATCGGATAAGCCCGTTATGGTTGACTTTTGGGCAGAATGGTGCGGTCCTTGCCGCATGGTCGGTCCCGTTGTCGATGAACTTCACAAGGAATATGAAGGCAAAGCAGTTGTTGGAAAAGTAAACGTAGACGAGAATCCTGAAATCTCTGCACGATATGGAATTCGCAGTATCCCGACTATCCTATTCATTAAAAACGGTGAGGTAGTAGATAAGTCAGTTGGTGCTGTGCCAAAAACGACTTTGGCAGACAAATTGAGCGCTCAATTGGCATAATACAACCCAATTCAGTTCTTTGCCCCTCGGTCTTACTGAGGGGCTTTTTATTTAAACGCACTGAATGAATCGCGCCATTAACCGAACCGAAATAGAGCAATTGGGCCGTTTGGATCTGATTGCTAAACAAATTGTTCAAGGTTTTATTACCGGTTTGCACAAAAGCCCTTTTCACGGATTCTCTGTTGAATTTGCTGAACATAGATTGTACAATCCGGGAGAGGATACCAAACACGTAGACTGGCGCTTGTATGCGCGAAGTGACAAACTTTTCACCAAGCAATACGAAGAGGAGACCAACCTGCGATGCCGGTTCCTTATTGACACCTCGCGTTCCATGTACTATCCTGAGGCCACTAAAGAACGCTTCAGTAAATTGGAATTTGCTTGCTATGCGGTAGCTGCGTTTTCTGAAATGCTCAAACACCAGCGCGATGCCTTTGGCATGAGCTATTTTAGCGACCAGGTTTATTACCATTCTGAGTTGAAAAGCACAGGGTCGCATCAGCATTTTTTGCTTGGGCAACTGGAGAAATTGCTCAACGATACCGATCTGAGGCCAACAAATCTGGTTGGAGCCCTGCACGAAATTGCAGAGCAAGCCAATCGACGGTCCTTGGTTATTGTTTTCAGCGACTTTATTCAATTAGAGATGAAAGCCGATCCTTTGTTCGATGCCCTGCAGCACCTCAGGCACAACCGCCATGAGGTAATTCTTTTCAATACACTCGAGGTAGCAACGGAAATAGAGCTTGGATTTGGCAACCAGCCCACCGAGTTTATTGACCTGGAGAGTCAGCAGCGATTGAAAATCAATCCATCTCAGGTCAAAAAAGCATACCAAGAAATGATGGGGCAATGGCAAAGTGAACTTCAAACCCGTTGTGGTGAATTGGGTATAGACTACCACCTGGCTGACGTAAGGGAAGGTTTTTATAAAGTTCTGCTATCCTACATGCTAAAGCGTCAGAAAATGATCCGCTAGAAACCCCGTTCAATAAGGCATTTGAAGATAAAATTTCAAGCTTTAGCTTTCTCCCTATGCCATTGGAGCGTTTCAAAATCTGAATTCGACTGGTTTATCAAGGATCAGATCGACAGGATCCCACTTTACGCCAAAGTTACCGGTCAAGCGTCTTAGCCATATCTCAACCTAAAAATGTTGCAACAGACAAACCTTAGGTCCTACGCTGGATAAATCCGAGGCTTGGTTGTACTTACTTGGGAAAAACGGCTCGTTGCACAATCGTCGTGCCATTTCTATTTTTGTGCGTCGATCGGAAATCAGATAATCTTCTGCTTCTATCCCATATTGCAGCGAAGCATGCGGAAAAATCAAACTTTTTTTTAGGAAAGAGCATAAAAATAGTGTAAAAATAAGATCCTGATAATCAGAATAAAGTTACCTTTAGTATCCTATTCAAGTCGAATAAGGCCAGATAAAAAGGAGTCGTACCCGTATTTTTTTGCCAAAAGATTTGGCAGATTATCAAATAGTAGTACATTTGCACCACTCCAAACGTCACAAGCAACTGGAGGTTGTTGGTCCGGTAGTTCAGTTGGTTAGAATGCCGCCCTGTCACGGCGGAGGTCGCGGGTTCGAGTCCCGTCCGGACCGCATATAAAACCCTCTTGGTTGTAAATCCTTACATCCATGAGGGTTTTTTGCTTTTTACATGTTTTTCGTTGTTTGGCTTAAAATCCTGTGGTTCAATTTTTTAACTAAAATTTCAAACCATGACACGCCAAAAAAACGCCAAACCCAATGTTTTCAAGTACACCGCGAAGTTTGTAGCCATCAATCTGCGCAAAAATGGTATGCTCAGCCTGTATTTACAGGTGTTCATAAACAGAGAGCGACTACGAATTCCGCTCAACATATTTGTAAAGCCTGAAGATTGGATTGCTAATCGGGAAATTATAGTTGGTTCTAGCCCCGAAAATGCCGATCTAAATCTCCTGCTTCAGGGTCATAAGGCTAAACTTCATGACGTGATCATGTACTTCCGGTTACGTCACAAAACCTTCGATAAGCATCAGTTTTTGGAGCGATTTAACCTC
>DASUEB010000144.1:0-19096 GCA_036275295.1 Luteibaculaceae bacterium
AAAGACCAAGGTAACTACACCAAATAGTACCGAGAGCCCGTATAAAAAACGCTCTGTCAGGTAGGCTATCAAAGTGTTTACTTCATCAGGGATTGAATCTCTTCGAACGCCGGCAAATCGTTGTGATGCCACTGCCCCAGCACCGTCCCTTTCTTAAGCAACACAATACCTGGATTAGATCGAATCACCGTTTTCAATACTATGGCATCCATTTGGAAGTAGTCAATCAGACTCTGGTGTTCGTGTTTGAATGTTTGCACCTCTTCAGCACTGCTGGCGGTAAGCCCCATAACTTTAACATTGTTCTTAACACAGGCATTGTAGAGCGTATTGAGTTCCTTCTGCGGAGCCACGGCCGACTTGCTGATGTCGTAAGCGACCACAAAAAGGGTGTAGCCGGGGTCATCAAGTACTGAAAAGGTGATGTCCTCGCCATTTTCGTCGAGAATAGAGAAGTCGTGTATGGGGGGTTCATATCCATCTTCAATCTTGATGGGTTTTTCATCGGCACTTACGTACGTGTATTTCGCTTGATCCTTCACACCGTCTTTGTTGGTGTCAATACTATCGGAATACACCTTCAAATACAAGGAAGAGAGCATGCGTTCTTCAGCACCCGTTTCATTGTTTTTGAGCACGAACATAGATTCGTATTTGGGTGGTTTTAGACCAAGCTCCTCAGCCGTTTTCATCCCATCGAGTAGATTTTTTCCCACCGCGTAAGGGCGGAAATCGCGCAAAGGTAGATGCGCATAGGTGTGATAGCAGAAATACCCAGAGGTAACGGTAATCCAAGCCGCGAGGATCCACTCCAACTGCTTGCTTTTTACGAAGGCCTTGATCAGTAAACTTGTACCTAAAATGAGGACCGTAAACACCCAAGGGAAATTCCAAGACAAAAGCAACACGGAGAACAAGGCTACACAAATAGCAGCTATAGGCAGTATTATTCTATCCTCAACAAGCGAATTGAAGGACAAATCCTTGCGTTTTACGAAAATGATTAGAACAAATACCAAAAGAACAACGTCTTTGGTAAAACTCTGCCAAGGCGTGAGTTTGATGGCATCTCCAAAACAACCGCAATCGGTTACCTTGTCGAAATACGCACTGTAGAAAGTCAGGAAAGTGAAAAACACAATCATCAGCAGCAGCGACCAAGACGTCAACTTCATCTTGCCCCCCAACAAGGTGGCAACCCCAAGCACCACTTCGGCAATACAAAGCAGAGCCGCTAATGGAAGAGCAAAAGGAATCATAAATGGAAGGTTGAGCACATCTGGCTCGAAGTACTCTACCAATTTATAACTGAAACCAAGGGTGTCATTGGCTTTGATAAGCCCTGAAACAATAAAAAGCGAGCCCACCAAAATCCTCGAGGCAGTCACCAAAATACGCATCATTCCTGTCATATAACTCTGATTTATTGTTGGTTAATTTTAATCAATGCAAACAAGGCATAATTTACCATATCCATGTAGTTGGCATCAACCCCTTCGCTAATAAGGGTACTGCCTTGGTTATTTTCAATTTGTTTCACCCGCAAGATTTTCATCAAAATTAGATCGGTAAGCGAAGATATGCGCATATCGCGCCAAGCCTCGCCGTAGTCGGTATTTTTTTGAATCATGAGTTCGCGAATTTGCTGTGCTCGCAATTGATAGAGTGAAAAGGCTGTGTCGGACGGGATCTCCAGCTGCTCATCGGCGGGCATTTCAAGCTGAATGAGAGCCATGATGCCGTAGTTGACAATGCCGATGAATTCGGCCTCTTCTCCCTCGTTGACCAAGGCCGAGCCATTCTGCTGGATCGTTCGAATGCGCTGTGCTTTGATAAAAATTTGGTCGGTAATCGACGATGGTCTCAAAATTCGCCATGCGGTGCCGTAGTCGACTGTTTTCTTGCGGTAAATCTCTGCGCAACGAGACAGTTCACGGTCGTATTCAACCAGTGTTTTGGCCATTTTACCTGCCGTTACTGCCTCTTTTCCGTGCGTCATAATTGTGTATTTTGGTCAAAAATAAAACTTTGAACCCACGAAGCTCCGAAAATTACCAAACGATTAACGCAGGAGGTCGGCTGATCGATTTTAAGATTCCGCGAATCATGGCCATTGTTAACCTGACCAGCGACAGTTTCTATGGGCAAAGCAGGGTGCAAGACGACCGACCCTTGCTGTACCATGTGGAGAAAAGTTTGACCGAAGGAGCAGATTTCATCGATTTGGGCGCGCAAAGCACTCGTCCCGGAGCCCCCCTACTCAGCGCAAGCGATGAGTTAACGCAGTTACTCCCCGCCCTCGAAAAAATCAAAAAACACTTTCCTCAGGCTGTGCTATCTGTTGACACTTTTTACGCAGAAGTAGCAACACAAGCCGTAGATGCCGGAGCTCACCTAATCAACGACATCAGCGGAGGCAAATTTGACCCCGACATGTTCTCTGTTGTGGTTCGCCAAAAAGTACCTTATATCATGGGCCACGTATTCGGTTCCATCCATGATATTCACAGACCTTACCAGGGGCAGGAATTGCTCATTGACATCAACATCCAACTGATTCAGCAATTAAAAACCCTTTTTGCCCTGGGTGCCAAAGATGTATGGATTGACCCATGTTTTGGATTTGGTAAAACACGTGAGCAAAACTTTGAATTGTTGGCCAACTTATCGCACCTGAAACAACTCGATTGTTTGATACTCGCCGGTATCAGCAGGAAGTCTATGATATACAAAACATTGGACATTTCCGCTGAAGAAGCACTAAACGGAACCACCGCTCTGCATATGATAGCGCTGGAACAGGGGGCCTCGGTGCTCCGAGTGCATGATGTGTGGGCAGCGGCAGAATGTATCAAACTTTTCAGGGAAATAAGCCAAGCAACCAAACGGAACTAGCAATGAAGATATAGTTGTGATTAGGTTTATAGGCGCTGATTCTCAGCAAATTTGAGTCTCAGTGTGTGATTTGCCGCAGTTCCCAAATCGCGAGAACACATTTTCTGAAAAGCACAAATGGATTGCTTGGATACCCTGAACAGTAGACACAAATGCGAGTTCAGAGAGAAATTTGGGTAACTTTTCAGACCAATTTTCGCTTATGAAAACATCCCACTTTGCATACACCCTTATTTTTCTGTGCTTTAACTTTTCATTGACTGCTCAGATTCGTTTCTCTTTACAGGGTTCTATAAAAGACTCACAAACCAACGAACCCATAGCGTACGCTAATGTTTACAACAAATCGACACAACAAGGTGCAATCAGTAACATAGAGGGATATTTTTCTGTTCCCATCGCGAGATGGAGTGATACCCTTGAAATTTCATTTCTGGGTTACACAACCTTGCAACTTATCCCAGAAGAAGGAAAACTCAGCTACAATGTCAACTTGGTTCGCAACACAAGAACGATTAAAGAGGTGGTTATTCAGGCTGTTGACGACAATACACTCTACCGTTTACTGGGAAAGGTAAGCGCTAAAGTTAGTGCTGAAGAAAGGCGGGCCAAAGCACTTTTTCAGCTAAAAAGTTTTATTGATAACAGTCAAATTGAGTTGATCGAAGGGTATTACAACGCCACACTTCGCGGTCCACAAATGGGGGAATTGGAGCTTAAAGCGGGCAGACTTGCGCTACAACCTCGCGAAAAACGTTCTTTTATCTCAGTTGAGAGTTCCAGAGCCATTTTGATGCTGAATCTATTTAAATCAAATCCTTATTTTCCAGCTAACCCCTTGATGCTCGGCGAATCGGCCATGAGAAAAATGTTTCGACTCGACATCCAATCGTTTGATGTTGACGGAACCGACACCATCCTGCATATCGCTTATGAACCTAAATCATCTCAAAGCGATGCGTTTATGGGAGAGATCTGGGTAAATCCTAGGACCTATCAATTGCAAAAAATCACACTTCTGGTCAAATCGGCTTCAAGACATCCGTTTGTTGCGTTATTTAGGTCAGACAGCATAGCAGGTGTCGACATGTCTATAACGGTCAACATGCAATTGCAAAATAAAAAAAGTGTTTTCCACTATACCTATTTTGATTATCAAGTAAATTACTTAAGCAGAAAATACCAAGAGCGAATAGATACACTTAGGGTCCGAACGGAGGCGGTCCTATACGCATATAAGCTAGATAAAACATTTAATTCGCCGTTGTTTGACCTCGATCAGCAAATGAGCGATTATCGCAAAATCATGGCATTCCCTCACAATGATTTCTTTTGGAATCGCAATTATGAATACCGATTAGGGGACAGCATAAATACCAACGAACAATTTTACAATGATCTGGCTTCCATTACCAACCGACAAGACCTATCCAAAAGCCAATTCAAGCAGCTCAACATTTTTGAGCACCCATACAGACAATGGTCTGAGCAAAGGGTCGCCATTCGCCCAAGCAATCCGAACCAGCTGAATCAGAGGTATGCCGATCCTTTTCTAGCCAATCAATACAACTTGGTTGTCCAACTTTTCGCTGATCTTCACGAGGTTGATGGCCAGCCCCACATTATAAGCGCTGCAATCTTTGATCCTTACAATAGCTTTTTCCATTTACCCATGGATGCTAAGGCGATGTGTTTTATCAATCTTTATTTCGATTTATGGGAGCTCGAGCGGCGGCAGATGGAAAAATCACTGTTTGGCTTCAAAGGAACGTTTCAAGAATTTGCGCAGATATACAAAGTCCACCGAACCCAGATGGAAAGAGAGGCTGCAGAATTTCTTAAAAGCACACAGCGAGGCACTCAAGAAGTCGCAATGCGGTTTTACAACGAAAAGGTCAGAAAAGTATTAGGTATCGATAACATTGCACTTTTTAATCCATACCCATAAATGTTGCCAGACAAGGGAGTCTTGAAAATTCATTTTCTAAGTGCTAAAATCAAACCCTAATCAATCCAAGTATTTTGTCGCAACCTATCGAAATGACTGCTGAAAAGTTTCAACATGGCTTCAAAACCGAGTATCGGCCAACATGGCGCGAGATCCCTATCGGCACTATGCGCTCATGTAAAACCAATCTGATCTCCCTTTTTGTTGGTGCAATATTCCTCCTTCCCTTTTTGTCGTGTAGTCAATCGAACGATGCGTCCGATAAAACACCAACCCGCCAACTGGAGGTACTTGGTGATACCGTCGACCAGCTGGGGGCGGAATTAGGCTGCATGTTAATAGACCGAAAAGGTCATTTCTGGTTTGCAAGCAACAGAGACGGCATCTTTCGATACGATGGAAAAAATACAATCCGTTACACCACCCAACACGGCTTGAAAAGCAATTTCGTTACTCAAATCAAAGAAGACTTCAACGGGCATTTGTGGATCGCAACCCGCGATGGGTATTGCCTGTTCGACGGAAAGCAATTTCAGGACATCCAATGGAAACTCGACAACGCGCCTAACGGAATCCCGTTCGTGACCCAGAGCGGCCTTTTGTTCCCGATACTTGACGCTGTTGTTTTTTACAACGGATTGGCCTTTACGCGATTTAAAATTCACCCAACCGATTACCAGCCGCCCAACAATAACTTGATGCGAGCGTATGCAGTATACGGACATACCATAGATACCAAAGGCATCATTTGGTTGGGTACCCAATCGGAGGGGGTTGCCTTTGGAAATGGAGAAACCTTTTTCTTTCTTAACGACAAGGACCTCGGTAGTGCCGCTGTTCGGGCGGTATTTTGTGATCGTGATGGGCGTATGTGGTTTGGCAATAATGGTGGCGGATTGTACCTCTATGAAGCGGGCGTTCTGCGCAACCTAACCCAAGAGGAAAAATTGGGTAATGATGCTTTCTTACGACAGCGCAAAGCCGTCGACAACGCCCAATCGTTAGCCAGGGTTTTTACCATCAATCAGGACCGAGACGGTTCCATTTGGGCCGGCACCATCGACGCTGGAGCATGGCAGTGGAAGCAAGGACGGCTCAAACAGTACAATCAAGGAAACGGCTTACCGGGAAAAGGAGTTTGGTATATCTATCGGGACCGTCAACAGCGACTTTGGTTTATGGTTGATGGCCAAACGGTTTACTTGCTCGATCAAGGCCGCTTTCAAAGAAAATTCTAATCCGCATGATCCGATTCGACTTGGGCCAAAATACCCGCAAATGGACTGGACATACCTGAAACATCAACAAGGTACATACGATTTCCCGAAATGGAGGTGAATTCAGTCGGCAAGCAGGAATTGCATTGTGTCAATGTTGTCTGCATAGTCCCATAGTTGCGGCTCTTGAGCTTGGCCAAATGGAATAAACTCGCTGCCCACGATGCATTGTATGTGATCTCGATTGTCGATGATGTAGTTGGTGATATCGTCTTGTTGGAGGTAATGACTGTAGTGCACCACTGAAAGAGGCGATTGGAGATTGTTCTCGTGCCGGAGCATTAAGAAATTGTTGTCGAGGAAAGGAATTCGCTCCAACAGGAAAACCGCTTTGTGGTAATCGTAATTATTGGCGTATTTGTTGTGATTTACGATATCTCCAAGCGGAAAAATAGCCTCGAAGAAAGCGCTAAAATCGTAGCCCTCAGGCACCAATAAGTGACTTACATTGCGGCAACCCATCCCAAAGTAACGGGTGATATCAATTCCCAGCTGATAGAGCTGTTCAGGTGTCTCGCGACCGGTTAGAACGCCCAACGAAGTCCTGCTCTTCCTTATCACGTGTGGATATTTGCCAAAATACATCTCAAAATACCTCGCCGTATTGTTGCTCCCGGTGGCAATCACCCGGTCGAAGTTTTTCAGCGGGCCATTGGCGATATGCAGGTACTGACTTGCATTCGGTTCTAATTCGATAAGGGTTTTGACCACTTGAGACATCAGAACTGAATCTTCGGAGGAGGGCTTTATGAGGGCTTTATGACCGGCCAAAACAGTGCACAACAGATCGTGCAATCCCACCAGTGGAAGGTTGCCTGCCATGATAACGGCAACGGTTTGTGACTGATCGCCAACGGAATACGGCTGGAGAAACTTTGTTAAATTTTCTTTAGTTAGCAGTTTACCCCATGCGTTGAGGGCCAATTTTACGTTACTAGGAGTAAACCACGGGTTGGCTTGATACGCTTGGTGCATGGCGCGGCTCCAAATGGCTGAATCGCCCGATTCAGCGGAATCCTCAGCCGACGTAAATTGTCGCCACTGGGCTCCTAACGTATCAAATGCAACCAACCATTGTTCTAAAGTCATGCGATTGAAAAACAAAACATTATCAAATCTTTAAATAAGAAGTAGGAATAGGACGAAGTAAAATTCCTACTTTTGCAAAGGAAAAAAAAGGACCGTTATAATATACAGAAAATGGCGATAATGATCACGGATGAATGCATCAATTGCGGTGCATGTGAACCGGAATGCCCAAACAACGCGATATACGAAGGAGGAATGGAGTGGAAATACGCTGATGGTACATCCTTGCGCGGCTCGATCACCACTCCTGATGGCATCAGTGTTGATGCATCAGCCACCCATGAACCCAAAAGCATGGATGTATATTACATAGCCCACGATAAATGTACCGAATGCGTGGGATTTCACGATGAACCACAGTGTGCTGCCGTTTGTCCGGTTGACTGCTGTGTGGATGATCCCGAATACCGCGAGAGCAAAGAGCAATTGCTCGCCAAGAAAGACTTCATGCACTTATAATACACCAACAAAATCGCTTATGCTTTTAGGGTTTTTGCATAAACGAGTATTGATTCTGCTTTGTTCATTTTTGTTGGTTACTGAGTCCTCCTTTGCCCAAAAGGCGTTGGAGGACTCTATTTTTTTGCACCGCAGGCTTGCTTTAGCGGCTAAAAATCCCGACGATAAACAAGCTCACAATCGAATCATGATGACCTTTTTGTCGAGGTATTTGGGTGCTGTATCGCTATCCGAACTGCCGCAGTGGAAAGACATCAAGTTGCTTCCCTTGCCCGATCAACGCGGCGCCTTGGTAAGTTGGCTTTTGCCTATAGATGCCGATCAAAACGAGTACTACGGATACTTGGTCCTGCGCAGTGAGGGCATCAACCGACTCATATCGCTTCAAGATGGCGAACGTTTCGACGTGCGTCTTGAGAACGAGCAACTGTCGCCTACCCAATGGCCGGGAGCGGTGTATTACGACCTGATGCCAACCCGTGAGAAAGAGGTGTGGTTTTTGCTGGGCTATCGATCGAAAGACCGGCTATTGGATCACAAGATCATCGAAGTACTAAGCCTGAAAAACGGCACTCCCCTATTTGGCCAACCCATCATTGAACACGGTAAAAACGCCAAGTATAGAAGAATTTTCACCTTTCCTTCTGATCAGATCTTCCCCTTGGTTTTTGACAAGGAACGGCAGCAAATTGTATTTCAGCGACTGGTTCCCGACGACAATGCCTATGCAGGAAATTACTTATTTTACCACGTAAATAAATCCTTTGACGCGTACCGATGGGAAAAAAAGAAATGGCGCTTGCAGCTCGATGTACCTGCCCTGATGCCCGAGCGAAAAAAAGAGCCATAATATCGGCCCTCTTTGCCCTGGTCATGGCCGCATTGCCTTATCAAAACCATGCCCAGTACCGGCAGTTAGAGATCACTTCAAACTCCGCCAGTCCTTTCTTCCTCATTTTGGGTGACTCTTTAGTGAAAAGTAGCGCCAAATCTCAGTTATTCATGGATTCGATCACCGCTACTAGCCACCGCGGTTGGTTTGTTTTCAGCGACGAATACGTCTTGCACCCATTTGAATTCTCCACTCCTGAAGAGCTCTTGTACAGCTATCAAATCAGTCGAATGGATGGGAAAGCTTCCATGCTTTTCAGCGGACAAACCGAGTGCAAAGTGGCAATAGAGCCAAAACCCAAACCAAAAGCAAAAAACCCTGCACCTGCAGAAGAGCCAGAGATCAGTTTGAGCGAGCTTTTTAACCGTTGCCTAAAACAAGGGTATACGGGTGTCAAAGGATGCTCGGATGCACTAAACCCCATTGAATTTAATAAGGAATGGTCGGCTCTAAAAGCCCAGTTATTTGAATCTCAGCGCATGCAAGCCATTCAGAAGAAATGGATCAACCGATGTTTGACCGTAGACCAAATGAAAGAGTTGCTGCCTCTATTTGAATTTGACGATACCCGTCTGGAATTGATCCAACTGCTGAGCGGTTCAATTTTTGACCCCGGTAGAATAAAAGAGCTTAGGCCTTTACTTACCTTTGAGTCGAACAAAAGCAAATTCGATCGCTGGATTAAAAACGACCTGAAAAAATAAAAACCATTTATGGTAAACGTACGAGGTAAGTCGTTAATAATTGGCACTTTTGTGCTCCCTAGTAGAGCATACCATTCAAAATCGACTTACAACTAGCACCGCGAAATATATCAACACTCTCAACCCCATGAAAAAGGTACACAACTTCAGTGCAGGTCCCTGCATACTTCCACAAACCGTACTTGAACAAGCGGCCCAGGCCGTTATTAACTTCAATCAAAGTGGACTTTCTCTGATTGAAATGTCACATCGTTCAAAACCCTTCGAAGATGTGATGGACAAAGCACAAGCCTTGGTAAAAGAATTGTTGCAAGTGCCCGATAACTACTCCATCCTATTTCTTCAAGGCGGAGCCAGTTTGGGTTTTTATATGACTGCGCTCAACCTGCTGAAAGAAGGTGGTAAAGCGGCATATGCCAACACCGGTGTTTGGGCAACTGGAGCTATCAAACAGGCCAAACTAGTGGGCCAGGTTGAGGTTGTTGCCAGCAGTGAGGATCGAAACTTTTGCTACATCCCCAAAGGATTTACCATTCCAGCTGATGCCGATTACTTCCACTTCACCAGCAATAACACCATATTTGGCACGCAGTTTAAACAATTCCCCTCATCGCCTGTGCCGGTGGTTTGCGATATGTCGAGCGATATCTTTAGCCGTAAAATTAATGTTTCCGATTTTGCGCTGATTTATGCCGGGGCTCAGAAAAATATGGGGCCAGCAGGTACCACCCTTTACATTGTAAACAATGACTTATTGGGCAAGACAGGTCGGAAATTACCCGACATGCTCAACTTGCAACTCCAAGCTGAAAAGGGATCCATGTTTAATACCCCACCGGTATTCCCCATATATGTTTCGATGTTAACCTTGGAATGGCTTAAATCAATTGGCGGAGTAGAAGCCATTGAAAAAATTAACCAACAAAAAGCCGACCTCTTGTACAACGAAATCGACAGCAACCCGCTTTTCCGCGGAACGGTAGACAAGGAAGATCGCTCCAATATGAACGCTTGTTTTCTTTTGAATGATGAAAGCTTGAGTTCAACTTTTGATGCCATGTGGAAAGAGGCTGGCATCAGCGGAATTAATGGCCACCGAAGCGTAGGCGGTTACCGCGCGTCGATGTACAACGCATTGCCATTGGAAAGCGTACAGGCCTTGGTAGACGTTATGAAAGCCTTGAAGGAAAAAGTAGGTGTAACCGCTTAAAAACAGCACATGAAAATATTAGCAAACGACGGATTGTCGAAAGAGGGCATAGATGCCTTACAGCATGCCGGTTTCAAGGTAATTACTGAGGGAGTATCGCAAGATCAACTGATTGCATTTATCAACCAAAACGACATTGAAGTGCTACTGGTTCGCAGTGCTACCAAGGTGCGACAAGACGTTTTCGATCAGTGTCCTGGACTAAAATTTGTAGGCCGCGGTGGTGTTGGCATGGACAACATCGATGTGGCTTATGGTCGTTCAAAGGGTGTTTTGGTAATGAATACACCGGGGGCATCTTCAATTTCAGTTGCTGAATTGGTGATTGGTCACTGTTTCTCACTGGCCCGGTTCTTGCACCAAAGCAACCGCTATATGCCAACCCAAGGTGTGAGTGAGTTTAAATCGCTCAAAAAGAAGTACGAAGCGGGCATTGAGCTTCGGGGAAAAACGCTGGGCATTGTGGGTATGGGGCGTATTGGCCAAGCAACCGCAGCTTATGCGCTTGGATGTGGCATGAAGGTAGTATACGTTGACCGAAGCAAGTCTGAAGTTGCTATCCCCATCCAAATCGCCCATCTTGATCCCATATCTGTTACCTTACAGGCATCATCGTTGGACGACGTTTTGGCTTCATCCGACTTTCTAACCCTGCATATTCCAGCGCAGGCGAACGGCCAAGCCGTTATTGGCCAAGCTGAGTTGGGAAAAATGAAAAAAGGCTCCTTTTTGATCAATACAGCCCGCGGCGGATCGGTTGACGAGGAAGCTTTAAAAGTAGCCCTTCGCAATGGACATTTGGGCGGTGCTGCCTTGGATGTTTTTGTCAACGAACCCACCCCTGATGCCGAACTCATGACCATCGACGCGCTGGCCTTAACCCCGCATATCGGGGCTGCCACCGCCGAGGCTCAAGACCGGGTAGGTCTAGAGATGGCGTCTATCATTATCGAGCACCTTTCTATTAAAGCCTAATACAAACACAGGCCGATACCTGCTAGAAAAGCATGTATCGGCCTTTTTTACGACTCGCCGTGCCTGTTCTCGCCCCATTCAAAGCCGTTAGACCACCTCGCGACAAAGCGCATTTGGTAGCCTCTCGATCCTACATCAGTTATACCAAAAATGAGCTAAGCGATAAACTCAACGGCAATCCATTTACTTTTTTGCACCTCATTAATCCCGAGGCATCGCTGGGCATTAAACCCACCAAAAACACACGGGAACGTTTTGCTTGGGTTAAAAAGCGATACGAAGAATGGTGTGCCAAGGGTTATTTGCAGGCCGATAATCAGCCCGGTTATTATATCTACCGGCAAACCCAACCCAGTCACGAGTTCACGGGGATATTGGGCTGCACCTCGGTAATGGATTATGAGGATGGTAAAATCAAGATCCACGAACACACCTTAACAGAGCGCGAGCAGGTTTTTGTTGACTATCTTGAAATCACAGGTTTTCACGCCGAACCCGTGTTGTTAACCTATCCCGACGTCGACGAGATTGCTCAGCTGATTAAACGGATCACAAGCGAGCGGGCAGAATTTGACTTCTCCACCACCGACACGGTTCGCCATCAGTTGTGGCCGGTTTTCGATACTGCACTCGTACAGCAGATAGGAGCTGCATTCAACAGCGTTGATGATTTCTACATTGCCGATGGTCATCATCGCTCGGCGTCTAGCTATCGACTGGCACTTGCGCATAAAGAAAGCAACTGGGATGCGTCCAGTCCTTTGAATTATTTCATGAGCTTGGTTTTACCAGAATCGGAAGTTCACATTGAGCCCTTTCACCGACTGGTTCGAGACCTCAACGAGCTCTCACCCGACGGTTTGATAGCCGCTCTGCGCGCACATTTTGAGGTGGTAGAGGTCAATCAACCCTTGGAGGCTAAACCCGTTCGAGCACACCAATTTGGGATGTATCTAGACAAGCGCTGGTACACCTTGGATCTAAAACCCGAAGTAGTCTTGCCCGACGATCCGGTAAGGCATTTGGATCCTGACATCATCAGCAGGTTTTTGCTGCAGCCTATTTTAGGCATAGGCGATTTAAAAACCGACCCGCGCATTGCCTGCATTGGCGGAAAAGACGGGCACATCAGCATCGAAAAAGCCATCGACAGCGGCGACTACCGAGCCGGATTTTGGCTGTTTCCCACTTCCATGGCGGAGGTAAAAATTATTGCTGACCAAGGGCTATCTATGCCTCCAAAAAGCACATGGGTGGAACCCAAACTTCGAAGTGGACTTACGGTATATCCCTTTGGCCATGAGCCCAGCTAGCGAAAACACATCGTCAGCTCCCGAAACGTTGGAACTAGAGGTGGAGATTAGAACTCTTCCCTACCTCAACCTCACCTGCCTTATCATCCCTCGGGAGATAGTTGATTTGTTCGGAACACTCAAAAATCAGCGTTTCTGGATCAACGTCGGCCCCTTGCGATTTCAAGGCGGATTCATGCCCATTGGCGACGGTTGTGCTGGGATCGCCATCAACAAAAAACGGCTAAAGGAGGCGGGGCTTCAACCCGAAACCCATGTATTTGTTCGACTGGAAAGAGACCATAGCGAATACGGGTTTGATATTCCGTTGACCCTCCAAACGGTTTTTGATCAAGATGAAGAGGCTTTTGAGCGATTTAGACAACTTAAACCCGGCATGCAGCGTTACATCATTCATTACGTGGCCAGCGCTAAACAAAGTCAAACGCAAATAGACCGATCTCTTCTGCTGCTTGGCAACTTAAAGAAGTGTAAATTAGGCAAGGAAACATTCAGGATCTTACTGGGAAAATAAATGACAGCAGAACCAAATCAGGTATTTAAGCGCATAAAATGGATCGCCATTCTCGGGGTCTTAATACTCGGTTCTATTGGTATCTATTGGAGCCTAAGCCAATCTGCAACTGAGCGCAGCAGTCCCATTACCAATACTCGGTTGGAATGGGATAACAAGGCCATAGAGGTGATTTATTCATCGCCCTCAAAAAAGGGACGCACTATCTTTGGCGAATTAGTACCATATGGTGAAGTATGGCGCACGGGCGCCAACGAGGCCACGGTGTTTCAAACATCAGTGGCATTGACCATTCAGGGAAAAAACCTACCGGCTGGAACGTATACGTTGTGGACCATTCCTCAAAAAGATCGCTGGACCGTTATTTGGAATAAAAAAATGTATCCGTGGGGTGTTGATTTCAATGCCAAAGCCATGCGAAATGCACAATACGACGCCCTGTTGATCGAGGTGCCTACCAAAACCATAGAACCTGAGGAGCAGTTTGCCATCCAACTAAGCGGTGAGAACGGCCGAGGACTCATGCGGCTTTCATGGGATAAGGTAAAGGTGGAAGTAGATTTTATATTTCCTAATTAAGGCTTAATAAAGCGCTATTTGGAGGCTTAGACAATCTAGTTAAGCCTTACAATCCATGAGGGGTAATGAACCTTATTTATTTGTCTCTTGGACTTGCCCATAAAACGGATTAGATCGCTAACTCCCTTCTGGCCTCCGAAATTATTTGTTTTTTTTTCACAGGCTACTCAACTGGACATAAGGCCATTACATCAAGTCCATTCAATTAAGAAGTTGGATCTGACTGTATTTAATGCATTTTCGCAACCCGGCTCATTTGTTTTTCGTAGCTGTTTACCAAAAGTTAACAAATTGAAAAATATCCTTTTTGCGTTCTTGGTTGTTCTGAGCACCTTGACCACTGGTTATGCGCAAATCACATCTTCAGAAATTCGAGGCAAAATAACAGATACATCGGGCGAAGGTATTCCAGGCGTACTCATTGAGTTAAACCACCTGCCCACTGGCACATCGGTAAAAACACAAAGTAACTCAGAAGGCCTTTACTACATTCCCAATTGTAAACCTGGGGGTCCCTATACGTTAAAGTGCACAGCGCCTACTTTTTCCGAGATGGAAGAGGCCAATATTTACCTCACCTTAGGTGAAACCTCCAAGATCAACAAGCAATTAAAGAATGCGGTACGGGAGTTGGGGGCGGTTGAGATCGTTCAACAGGTTAACGATCCTCTATCATCGAAGCACAAAGGGGCTGAGACCAACATCAACCGCAGCATGATGTCGAAAACACCCACTATTAATCGGAGTATACAAGACATGACGCGTTTGTCGCCCCAAGCAGCTGGAAACAGCTTTGCGGGTAGCAACTACCGACTGAACAACCTAAGTATCGATGGAATTGCGAACAACGACGCTTTTGGTTTTCAGGAACCCACCGTGGGTGCTGGTGGCAGCACGGCAGCTGGATCGCCGGGTGCCCTGTCGAAGACCCAGCCCATTTCGCTTGATGCCATCGATGCCATTCAGGTATCGGTTTCTCCCTACAATGTCAAAGCAGGCAATTTCACCGGTGGCAACCTCAACGTCGTTACACGAAGTGGATCGAACCAAACCGAGTTTTCGCTCTACCAGTTTTACAAGGGAAATCAAACCACCGGTAGATCGGCCGATGAAGCTAGAACGCCAATTGAGTCCTTCTTCGACTATCAAGCTGGATTTCGTTTAGGGGGAGCCCTTCGAAAAAACAAGCTATTCTATTTTGTTAATTACGAAGCTGGTCGTCGCAAAGAACCCTTGTTGTTCCCCGCGGGAGCGCCAGGATCGGCATTTAATCCACAGGATATTGCGGCATTATACGACACCATCAAAACCCGATATGGTTATGATGCCGGTACGTATACCGATGCAACCCTTGCCACCCAAAACGATAAACTTTTTGTCCGATTAGATTATTACATCAACCCTACCCACAGCTTGATCATGCGATATAATGGAGTTTTCGCTCAACACGAAAACCTCAGCCGTTCGGGTTTCATTTTCAATTACGGTTCGCAAGGATTCACGCACAGCAGTCGAACTTCCTCTGCGGTGGTCGAATTGAAAAGTCGCTGGGCCAGTGGTATATCGAATAGTCTGGTAGCCGGTTTCTCGAAAATTCACGATAGTCGCAAGCCTTTCAACGGCATATTCCCGCACATCGAAATTGTGACAGACAATGGTGGAACCATATTCGTCGGAGCTTATCGGGAGGCAGCCATCTATCAAATGCATCAAAAAACCATTGAGCTGACCGATAACCTAACCATTTATCGCGGTGCGCACAAATACACATTGGGCACCCACAACGAAATGTATCTGTTTGACTACCACTTTGTAACGCCTTACGCCGGCCGCTGGGATTACAGAAGTTTGGATTTATTTTATCAAAATAAACCCGACAGGGTGCGTGGCACATACAACTTGGTCAGCGATGAAGCAGACTTCAATTACAACCGACCCAGTGCAGATTTTAATGTGATTTTGAGCAGTGTCTACGCGCAAGACGATTGGCAAGCCACAGATCGTTTGAGCCTCAGCTACGGATTGCGATTGGATGGTAATTTATTTCCAACCGCCCAGAACTACGCTCCGGACCTTCAAAACCACCCGGTTTTTGGCGCCTTTGCGCAGGATATCAAATCGCAATACATCCTTTCCCCTCGTGTAGGATTTAATTGGGATGCTACGGGTGACAACCGATTTAAGCTTCGCGGTGGAGCGGGGATATTCGCCGGAAGAATGCCATTTGCTTGGTCTGCTTATTCCTATATCTACAATGGAAATCAATTTGGATCGATCGACTTCCGTCCCCGTGGACAAACCGTGGTGCCTTTGATAACTGAGAATTTCAGCCAACTAGGGACCCTAGAACAAAACAAGAGGGAGATCAACTTGGTGGATCCCAATTTTAAACTTCCGCGTGTAGCTCGGGCCAGCGTTGCTGGTGATCTGAACCTTGGAAACGGATGGCAACTCACTTTGGAGGCTATTTATACCAAAAACCTTCAAGAAGCCTTCTTCAAGACCATTAACGTTAAAGATTCTACCACCTCGCTCACCGCTTCTGGTGCTGACACACGCGATGTTTTTCTCGGTTCAGGCGATGCCGGCCGAGTAGAACCCAGGTTCGCCAACGTATTCCTGCTAACCAACAGCACACAGGGGTCTAGATACTCGCTGAGCGCTACCCTAACTAAAGAGTTCAAGCACCAACTGTCGGTTTTCGCAGCCTATACCTACGGTCTTTCTCGCGATCGCAGCAACGGAGTTCGTGTTTCTCCACAGGCCAACTGGGAGTGGAACCAAACCATACATCCTAACGATCCGCCGTTGAGTTATTCCAACTTCGATATCAGACACCGCGTAATTTCGTCTATTGCCAAAGTTCAAGAGTGGTCTTCTAAACACACAACCAGTGTGAGCTTGTTTTTCAGTGCCACGTCTGGATCCCCTTTCACCTTTGTTTACAATGGCGATATCAACCTGGATGCCTCTTCGAAAAACGACTTGTTCTTTGTACCTACCCAAGCTTCTGATATCAACTTGGTAGACATCAAGGATAAACAAGGCAATGTGGTAATTACCAAGGAGCAGCAGTGGGCTGATTTAGATCGCTACATCAACGCCGATGAGTACTTGAGCAAACGCCGCGGTCAATACGTCGAGCGAAACGGCGCCCGTACGCCTTGGAATGTTCAACTCGACGCGCGAGTGAGCCACACTTGGACATTGCCAAGAAACAAGGTAAACCATCGCTTTGAACTCAGCGCTGACATATTCAACCTGACCAACCTATTAAATCGAAATTGGGGCCGCCAGTATTTTGTTCCAAACACCACCAATGCCGGGTATTCGCTGGTAAACGTGAGCACCAAAATCGACGGAAATGGCAACGCTGTACCTCAATACACGTACCGAACACCAGAGGGAAAACCTTGGCAAATAGACGGCATCAGTTCACGTATGCAAATGCAAATCGGTCTGAGATATTCCTTCTAAACCAAAACGAGCATAGTTATCGTACCTTTGAACACCAATTGATATTATGTCCACCATTCACGAAAGCGTTCAGCAGTATTACGGCGAAGAACTACAACACTCAGATGACTTAAAAACCAACGCGTGTTGCACCCTAACTAAACCACCGAAACACATTTTACAAGCCCTACGACTGGTAGCCGACGAAGTTCAGGCAAAATACTACGGTTGTGGTTTGACCATTCCCACTTCACTTACTGGTCTTCATATTTTAGATCTCGGATCCGGAAGTGGCCGCGATTGTTATATCGCTGCCAAGTTGGTGGGTGAAACAGGGTCGGTTACCGGCGTTGACATGACCGATCAGCAGCTGGATGTGGCCAACCGCTACCTCGATTATCATGCCGATGCATTTGGTTACAAGCAATCGAATGTTCGTTTCTTAAAAGGAAATATCGAGCAGCTTGACCAACTCGACCTTAAACCGGGTAGCTTTGACTTGATCATCAGCAACTGTGTGATCAACTTGGCGGAAGACAAACAAAAGGTGCTAAACGATGCTTTTGCCCTTTTGAAAGAAGGAGGAGAAATGTATTTCTCTGATGTGTATGCCGACAGAAGATTCCCAGAGCACCTGCAAAAAGACCCCGTATTATGGGGCGAATGCATCTCAGGTGCCCTTTATTGGAACGATTTTCTCAATGCCGCCAAAAAAGCGGGATTCACTGACCCCCGGGTGGTAGAATCAAAACCCATCACCGTGAACAACGAGGAATTAGAGGAAAAACTCGGCGACATACAGTGTTTTTCTGTAACCTATCGTTTGTTCAAAATTGCCCAGCTTGAAAGCGACTGCGAGGATTATGGACAGGCAGTAGTGTACAAAGGCACCATTGAGGAAAGCCCCTCATCGATGAGCCTCGACAACCACCACCTGTTTCCAAAAGGGAAAATGATCACCGTGTGCGGAAACACCTACCGCATGTTGAATGAGACGCGATACAAATCTCACTTCGAATTCTACGGTAATTGGGACACCCACTACGGAATTTTTGAGGGTTGTGGCGGCAAAATGCCATTTTCAGTGCAAAGCGCAGGAACCAGTGAAGCGGCATGCTGCTAACTAAACGCCACTTAGTCCACCGATCCACTTAAGAAGGCATTACCTGCCACCATTATAGATGAGCTGAGAAATGATATCTTAGCTCATCTTTTTTTTACTCCAACGATGAAAATAGCAATCATTGGCACTGGGAACGTAGGGGGTGCATTGGCAACGGCTTGGTCGAAAGCCGGACATGAGATCTATTTGGGAGTGCGAGATATCCACTCTTTCAAAGGGAGAGAATTGCTGAATAATCCATCTACTCAAGTCATGGACATCATCAGCGCTGTTCGGTCTGCAGAGGTCGTTTTGCTGAGTACGCCGGCACCCATGGCCATAGAAGTGGCCAAATCGCTGGGAAACACAACAGGAAAGGTCATCATCGACACCATGAACATCGTAATGCGGCGAGGCCCGGAGGGTTATACCCAAACCACACAGGCTATTCTAGACAACACCCATACCCGCGATGTGGTTAAATGCTTCAATACCACCGGATTTAACAATATGCTGAACCCCATGTACGGCGATGTAGCCATCGATGCGTTTGTAGCTGGCGATAGCAAGTTGGGCAAAGAGATTGCGAGTAAATTGGCCATCGATGCGGGTTTTGCCGCTTGTTACGACATAGGCGGGAACGACAAATTTGAATTGATGGAGCAATTCGCTTGGTTTTGGAT